>NZ_CAWUDO010000234.1:0-3165 GCF_963920935.1 Nostoc sp. CCY 9925
CCACCATCATCAAAAGGGAGCGTTCTACGCACAAGCCAACTCTTACCTCTGGTCCGATGCCCAGTGTTTGCAAATAATGTGCCAATTGATTGGCACGGGAATTGAGTTCTTGGTAAGAGAGTTGTTCATTTTCATAGACTATTGCTACAGCATCAGGGGTTCGCTCTACTTGAGCTTCAAACAATTGATGGATACACAGGTTCTTGGGATAGTCACCTTTGGTGTCATTCCACTCCTCTAATAATTGCTTTCGCTCTGCTTTAGTTAAAAGCGGTAAATCCCATAGATGTTGTTTTGGATTGGTAACAATACCTTCTAACAAACTTTGGAAATGCCCTAGCATCCTACGGATAGTAGCAGCAGCAAAGCAGTTCGGATTGTAGGAGAGCCTGATCAACATTTCAGACTCAGGTACTACAAACGCTGTTAGGGGATAGTGCGTCTGATCCATCTCATGAATTTGATCGCTCTTCAAACCAACCTGCTGCCGCAACGAGCCGTGCAGTGGGTGGTTCTCAAAGACTAGGATACTATCGAACAGTGATAGCCCTCGCGGTAAGTCACACCAGTTTTGTACTTCTCGCAATGGACTGTAATCGTACTGCTGCGCCTCCCTCTGTTGAATTTGCAATTTTTTTAGCCAGGGCAAGACTGAGTTTTCTGGGGATATTTGTACCCGTACGGGTAGAGTGTTAATAAACAATCCAACCCTAGATTCGACTTCGAGCAATTCAACAGGTCGGCAAGACACAGTAGCTCCGAACAACACATCTTTGTGACCACTATAACGGCTTAACAGCAGAGCCCAGCTTCCCTGTACCACAGTGTTTACTGTTAGTTGATGGTTACGCGCAAACGAATAAAGTGCGGCTGTTACTTCAGCAGAAAATCTATATTCTTGTTCCTCATTCACTACTTGTTTTGTTGACCTGCTTATTAGCTGATCCACCATGAGTGGAGTAGGCGCGTAAAAGCCTTGCAGCGCATGCCGCCAGAAGGCCTCTGCTCTGGATAGATCCTGCTGCTGTAACCAGACAATGTAGTCCCGATAAGAGCGGCTAGGTTTTAACCGTGGCGTGTGTCCTGCACAAAATGCCTTATAACTGGTAAAAACATTCTTTAAAATCAAAGACATACTCCAGCCATCCATCAGTAGTTGACTATAGCTCAGCACTAAATGATAACGGTCCTGGGAAACTTGAAGGAGGGCAACGCGCATCAGAGGTGGCTGACACAGGTCAAAACCCTGAGATCGATCAGCTTCGAGAAAGGCTTGCAATTGTTGATTTTGTTCACTAAGAGGGAAATGTCGCCAGTCTTCCTGGTGAATAGAAAACTGCGCCTGTTTATGCACCACCTGCAAAGGTTGAGCCAACCTTTGCCAGATGAAAGCAGTTCGCATGGCAGAGTATTGGTTTATCACCTCTTGCCAGGCTCGCTTAAAGGCGGTTATGTCTATTTCTTCCTGGAGGATGTAGTGCAATTGGAGAGAATAGACCATCAATTCTGGAGCGTATAGGTTGTGGTACAAAATTCCTTCCTGTATAGGTGAGAGAGGATAAATGTCTTCCACCTGTTGGTTTGCTCCAAACATCTGATCCAGCTGCAACTGGTTAAGGCTTGCAAGTGGGAAATCGGAGGGCGTGTAACCTCCTGTCTTTGGTGACTGGCAGTAGACGATAAGCAAGCGTAAAACTTTTATGAAGTTCTGTGCTAAAGTCTCAATGGTAGAACGTATATGTATGTTTTTGCTATAAGTCCACTCTAAAGAGAGCCTTCCCCCTTCAATCTTTCCGGTAATGCTTAGCAAGTGAGTGTGAGTTGTTTGGTCGCTAACAAGTGGTCCACTTGATTCTGGGGCTGTTTTAAAGGAAAGAACCTCGGAAATACCCTTATCCACCTGCCCCAGGTAATTGAAGCTTACTTCTGGATGAGGCTGTGCTCGTAACTTCTCAGCGATTTCCAAACTTCTACTCATATAGCGTAGCAAACCGTAACCGATACCTCTGTTAGGAATTTGCCGCAACTGCTCTTTAATTGATTTGAGCTTAGCATCAAAGCTGCATTCTGTTTCTGGTAAACTTATGCATACAGGGTGAAATGTCACAAACCGCCCCACAGTGCGCGAAAGATCCACACCTTCCAAAATATCTTCACGTCCGTGTCCCTCAAAGTCGAAAAATAAATAAGGCTGCTTTGTCCAGCCAGCAAATACCTCGACCAAAGCTGTTAATAAAACGTCATTAATCTGAGTATGATAAGCTTCCGGTACTTCATGTAGTAAAGATTGAGTCTCTTGCACACTTAGGGAAACAAACACTTGGTCGCGTGATATTTCAGTATTGGCTGCACTAGGGTAGTCCTTTGGCAGAGCAGATAACTGTATTGGGGGAACTGCAAGCCAGTAATTCAGTTCTTGCTCCACTTTGACTGACTGCGAGTATTCTAACAGTCGTTCAGCCCAATGCTTGAAAGAGGTCGTCTTAGGTGGCAATTGTATTGTATCATTATGGTTAAGCTGTTGATAAGCTTTCTGCAAATCCTCAAGTAATATTCGCCATGAGACACCATCAATCCCAAGATGATGAATCACTATAAGCAAACGACTAGGTTTGTGGTAGCCCAGGTCTAACAGGGTAACCCGCACAAGCGAGCCATCGAATATATTTAAACTACCCTGCACTTGTCTTGCCACTGACTCAATCGCAATCCTTTGCTCCGCTTCTAACAGGGCTGACAAATCCACCTTTGAAAAAGGTATAATCGTGTTAGTGCAGGCAATGAACTGCTTCCAACCTGATTCTTCTCGAATAAAACGAAGACGAAGGGCGTCATGGTTTACAAGTAAGTAGTGCGTGACTTTTTCTAACAAAAAAGGGTTTAAGTCTCGTTGTACTTCGAGCAAAAGTGCCTGATTCCAGTGATGAGGATTAGGCTGTTCCTGCTCGAAAAACCATTGCTGAATGGGGGTTATGGGCACAATACCAATGACCAATTCTTGTTCAGTTTGGATAGGCTGTGTTGTGCCAGTAACTGCTGCTAATTTGGCAATGCTCTGGTGTTGAAAAAGCTGTTTAAGGGTAAGTCGAAGCCCCTTCTGATTAGCTTTAGAGATAATTTGAATACCAAGAATTGAATCGCCGCCCAATTCAAAAAAGTTATCAT
>NZ_CAWUDO010000235.1:0-3042 GCF_963920935.1 Nostoc sp. CCY 9925
GCACCAATATTGAGTCAATCATTGCTCTGAGTTTGAAAACATTTTTTAATGATGATGAAATTAAATCACGCTACAAGTCAGCAATACAAAATGGATTTGGGACTAAAGAATGGGACGAAACTCCGACACTCAAAGACTTTTATAATTTTTGTTCTCCAGCTTTTATACAATTAGATTCTATTGCTAGTAAGAGTCAAGAGATTTCCGAAGCCTTAGAGCAAATCAGGCTGAGAATAAATTATTGGTTAAGTACCAGGGTAGGACAATCCATCTCACGTCCATCCAGTTTTAGAACTAATGCCAAATTGTTAGTATTCGCTTTACGTAATTTATCGAGTGAAGCTGATGCTGCCATACTCGCTCTTAGTGCCTATGCTGCTGCTTTACGTCGTGCATTATCATCAAAAGCTTCGATATTCTTCCTGGATGAAGCACCAATCTTATTTCAATTCGATGCGATCGCCCAGTTGATTGGGCGATTGTGTGCCAATGGTGCGAAGTCTGGTATCCGCGTCATCATCTCGGCTCAAGAACCAGAGACTATATATCAGAGCAAAGCTGCACAGAAGATATTTGCCAATATCACCACACGTTTAGTAGGCAGGATTCAATCATCAGCCCTTGATCCGTTCATTGTTCGCTTTAAATATCCTAGCGAAATCATCTGTGTCAATAGTACGGAAGCTTTTTATCCAAAAAAGGAGGGGATTTACTCTCAGTGGCTGCTTGATGATAATGGCAAGCTTACTTTCTGCCGCTATTATCCCGCCTACTGTTTATTAGCCTCAGTTGCTAATAATCCCAACGAGCAGGAATTACGCAGTTTGTTTCTCAAACACTATCAAGATAATCCTCTGCTTGGTTTAGTCAAATTTAGTGAGGATTACAT
The DNA here is from genome assembly GCF_963920935.1 of Nostoc sp. CCY 9925. NCBI lineage: Bacteria > Bacillati > Cyanobacteriota > Cyanophyceae > Nostocales > Nostocaceae > Nostoc > Nostoc sp. CCY 9925. The sequence goes on from NZ_CAWUDO010000235.1 coordinate 890, forward strand.
CAAAATGATTCGGACACAAGAGTTGTCAGACTTGGCTAAACATTTGATTTCCCGCTCAAAAATCAAACAGGTTGCTTAATATGAAACCGATCGTGAAGAAATTGACTATTGGTGCGATAGCTGCTGCTACTTTTGGCAGTTTATTTATTGCTGCACCTAGCTATGGCATCAGCATTAACGATTTTTTTAGTTCTATGGTTTTGGATCTTCAAAGTGAAGTTGGTGAAATTCAAGCCTGGGCGAAGGAAGAAATTAACAGCGGCTGGGCAGACATCAAAGAAAACGCTACTGCTGCAATTGATAGTTCTATCGGGCAATTGGGTGCGCCTGACCCGATTGCTTCGGCCGATCAATTGAAGGGTTCACTTAAGGATGATTATTCTTATCCTGTCGCCCAAGAAAAAGCACAGAAGCTCTCACGCGACCTAGTTTTGGCTTCTGTCGCTAGCGTGGTCAGCGAAAAAGGACAGCAGCAAACTCAAGAAAAAATTGATACTACTGCACAAATCGCTAAGCTTGCAAAAGATATTTCTGATGAAGCTCAGAACATGGATGCCTCTCAAAACGTTCTCAAAGCGATCGCTGCTCAGAACGGCTTAATTGTGTCAATGTTGGCACAGCAGCGTACTGATTCTTTATCAGCCCGACAGGACAATGCCTACTCTAACCTGATGCTGACGCAAGTGGCAGATCATCTTGACTCCCAACGGAAAAAGGAGAACTCTGAAGAAGATGGCAGATTGTCTCTACTACATGAAGTCGTACTTAATGCACGGCTAGATCCTACTTCTGCTGACTGATTAGGCACTTGCCAAGAATAAATCAGCCCAGCCGTATCAATAATATTTTTGGCTAAACCGAGATATCTAGGCGCTTTCGCCTTGAGGGCGAAAGCGACGGCTGGGCTAATTTATTTATTGGATCTCCCTTAAAAGCGTATAGAAACGAATTACAAGAGCTTTTTCCTCCTATACAAACAATCAAGTAGCGTTCAAATATCTTTCAAAATTACTGTATTGAGCAAGGATTCAAATCATGTTTTTACTAGCGCAATTAGATGGTGGCGATTTAGCTGATTTAGCAAAAGAAAATGCAGCTTCAATAGCGCAAGGATTTGATGAGCTTTGGAACGAAACTATTACAGGTGGTGTTTATTCAGCAATTTGTACAGTCGGAGCTTTATTCGCTATAGCAACACTAACTTTCTTCGTCGTTGAATGGACAAAAAAAATGATGGCTCTTGAAGAACAAAGAGCTTATACTGATTTTATTTGGCCGTTAATAGTAATTCTTTTGCTCAGTAATAAGGGGGATGTACTAGGAAAGTCAACTTTGGGGATTAGAAACTATATTAATAATGTAAATAATATAGTTCTTAGCGAAGCGGCGGCAGGAATCGATCTCAAGCAAGCGTATGAAAGTGCATTGGGAACTGAAGCAGCACGTAGCGCTATTGGTATTGCTGTAAATAAATGTAGAAATTCATCTTTAAGTCAACAAGAAGAAATCAACTGTTTGAATCAAGCTAAAGAAGATTTAACCAAAAAATATCCAGATAAATTTAACAAAAATAATGGAGTTTTTTCTTGGTTTATAGATGCGGTTGATGGCGCTATCGATGCTTTTAATGATGTGAAAGATGGTCAAGCAAATGGAATTGATTTAATTTTATCTCCTATTAATGCTTTTGTTGGGTCTGCTGTTACTGACATAGTTACGATAATTTTAGTCGGAATGAATGGGGCTTATCAATGGGGAATTGAACTGACTATGCTCGTAACAGCACTGCTAGGGCCTATAGCTGTTGGTGGTTCTCTGCTACCTTACGGAGCTAAATCAATTTACAGTTGGTTAGTAGGATATTTCAGTGTAGGTTTTGGCAAGCTCTGCTTCAATATCATTGTTGGTTTTGCCGGGCAATTAGTCGCTGATTCTAAATCTTATCAGCCAATGTTCTTCCTATTTACAATTGGTATAATTGCGCCATTCTTAGCTACAGGTTTAGCGGCTGGTGGTGGCATTTCTGTTTTAGTTCAAATTAATAAAGCTACTGAAACTTACAGTGGGATTGCCATTGAGATTGCTAAAGGTGTTGCTACTAAAGGTGGTAGTTTAGTCGGGAAATTAGCTAAATAAAACCTATGCTGAATCAA
>NZ_CAWUDO010000236.1:0-3042 GCF_963920935.1 Nostoc sp. CCY 9925
AATGTAAATATTTTAGCGATCGCTCTTTGGAGAAAAACTTTTTGGTTTACTGATATATCCTTGTGTGCGCTGATGTAAAAGTTCCGACAGTGCTTTGCCAAATCCTAAGCTTAGAGCATACCCGATTGAGATTGCACGCTCATTCAATCGGCGATCGCCCAGTTCTAAGGTTGCAAAATTCTTCTCTCACTAATCCAGCATTGCTCGTCACGTTTAGTACCCGATTTCAATTACTGTACTATATTTGCTGTGCTGTTTCTTAAATCATTTACAGTAAGTTTTTCATTAACGGGAAAAGTCAGAAAATCATTGCATCGCACTATGAGTAAAAGGAGTAGCATAAATTGCTCAGATTGTTAATGCTTATTACTTTTTACCCTATGCTCATTGGTGGAACTCTTTAGGCAAGCAAGGTAGACATGAAGAATTGGGTACTATGTTTACACTTGAACAGGCGATGAAAGATTTAGATTGTCCCACTGTTATAGTGCCTTGGAAAATACGAGATGGTTACATCCCGAAAGGTGTAAAAAAATTTGATATTGCCAAAATTGGTTGAGATATTATGTAACTGGAGTCTAAATTTTTCGCTCTCCTATTAGGTGCTTTTGGGTCAGTACAAGAACGAGTGAAACTCAGATTTCTTAAACGAAATAGCAATGTGAAGTTTTGTAGTAATTGGCAATTTCCGCGAAAATTTTGAGTTTGGGATTGATAACACAATAGAGATAAAAAGCAAGGTGGACAAGTAGATTTTTCTAATTATGTAAGTCAAGCCAACAAATTAATCTGAGTTAGGAAGATAAACTTAGTTGATTGATTTTGTCCAAAAAGCAAAAAGTTAGGCTAAGCACCTGTTCAAAAATAAGTTTGCCAGCCTTATGATTTATCGTGACGCTCAAAATTAATAGTTGGGGAGCAAAAGCCCTTTCAAGGATGAAAGCGAAGGGTGGCTTTCCTTATTTCATGACAACTCCTAAGCCAAAAGACTAATTGAGGGAAAAATGAAACAATTACACAAGTTTTTAAGCCGGAATGCTCGCGAACGCCTGTTATTAGTTAAAGCAGCATTGCTACTTGTATATATCGGACTGGGCTTAAGATTGCTATTGTTTCAACACCTACGTAAGCTTTTAGCAAAAATCGCACAACTAAGCACTAAGTTGCTCCCGCCAGATGATACTTATGTGAATGAAGTTGCTTGGGCTGTAACTGTCGCTAGTAGATATATACCAGGAGCCAAATGCCTGACTCAGGCTTTAACTACGCAAGTATTACTTGCTTGGCATGGTTATCCGACTCAGCTATGTATTGGTTTCACTATAGACAAAGGAGGACAAATGTCAGCCCATGCTTGGGTAGAAAGCCAAGGGCAAATTGTAATTGGTGGTGCAGAGAATATGACTCGTTATATTCAAGTGCCACTGCAAGAAGTCGAAAGTGATAAGATTGGTAGTTGGAATTTAGAGACCATTTATAAAGTAAATCTTTAGGCTACAAGACGACACAGCATGAGATGAGTCATCGCAGCATATATGGCAAGTTCACTTATTTTCTCTCGTGGTATAAACTAGTGGTGAAGAGGCACAAAGGATAAATGAGGCATTGATACGAGAGTTAGAAGTGTAAGAAATGACATAGTATAACTCCCGGATGGGCGATCGCCTCAATTCAAGCGAGGAAACTTCGAGCGATCGCAACTAGCAAATGAGAGAACCTAGTCGTAGCGCTCGCACCCTATCAAATCGGCGTATTTCAAACCAAAGGTAATACCTACGTTCACGTCATTTTTAGAGGTGGTAATCAGCCAACCCAGCAGATACTTGTGCATATTGTACCTTGGTAAACTCACCCGCACTACCATCCTGGTCGAAAAACAATGTACCTGTGGTAGAGTTATAAATAAACCCTTGAGTAGTAGTGTTTGCAGATGTAGCGATTTTAAATTGATTGCTCCTATCGCACAACAAGACGGCGATATTTTCTTTGATACCGGGCGAAACAACGTTCTTGCTAAAAGAGGGGAACAGAAATTTTAATTGGTCTACCCCGATTTTTTCTATTCTTTCAAACACGCTTGGGCAATTGAGGTCTCTAGCCACGTTTACGCAAGGCAACACGTTTGTCTTTTTATTCTCGTCCTTCTTTGCTTCTGCTATTTTAGACTTGAATCCTTACAATTTTTGTTATAAAAATATTTATAAAGTCGATTAGTTTAATAGACATTGGGAAGGCTACTCGTAAAAAATTATTCAAGCCGACTGATAATCAATTCAACCGAAGCTCTTGAATTTGAACGTGGTTGAGCCAAATTGCATGGAACAAAGCTAGTAAAAAAATTAAACCAATAATACTACTAATAAAAGCAACTATGAGTTCGTGCTTTCGTATGGCTTTTTGCATTTTCGCGTCTATAATATTTTCAATATCTTCTAGTTCTTTGTATGACATTTAATTAAATTTAGCGACAGCAAAAATGGTGTTGAATTTACGTATTTACACAAGCTGGAGTATGTACTAAACTTATAATTTATTTGCTGAATGCGACTCAGCTAAGTGCAAGATATGAGGGAAGTAAACTACCTCTGCTAATCTATTTCAGGTACAAGATGGGTAGTTTACACAACCTTAAAAAGAAACTTAGATGAATCCCTAAATTTCTAATCTACACAACAACAAAGAAATTGGAAGCAGCTAAAACAGGAGAAGCCACAAGAGTTGCAAACAACCCTCCTGTACCAAAGCCAACCGTATCGTTATTTTGGTTGTAGAACAAATTGCCATTGCTAGAATTATAAACAATCTCTGCACTACTACCTTGAGCTAGAGAATCACTAGTAACTATAGCAAAGTCAGAGCTAATTAATGCACCATTAGTAGTGTTGTCTAAAGCCGTAAAACTTATTTTTGATAAACGGATGCTGTCTGTAGTACTTGAAAAGTCAGAAATTAGGTCTACACCAAAACTAGATACGCTAAAGGGTGTTACCAGGGCGAACGCATCTAAATGTAGTACATATATACTTAAAGAAGCTTAATCGC
>NZ_CAWUDO010000237.1:0-3027 GCF_963920935.1 Nostoc sp. CCY 9925
TTGATTCAGCATAGGTTTTATTTAGCTAATTTCCCGACTAAACTACCACCTTTAGCAATCTCAATGGCAATCCCACTGTAAGTTTCAGTAGCTTTATTAATTTGAACTAAAACAGAAATGCCACCACCAGCCGCTAAACCTGTAGCTAAGAATGGCGCAATTATACCAATTGTAAATAGGAAGAACATTGGCTGATAAGATTTAGAATCAGCGACTAATTGCCCGGCAAAACCAACAATGATATTGAAGCAGAGCTTGCCAAAACCTACACTGAAATATCCTACTAACCAACTGTAAATTGATTTAGCTCCGTAAGGTAGCAGAGAACCACCAACAGCTATAGGCCCTAGCAGTGCTGTTACGAGCATAGTCAGTTCAATTCCCCATTGATAAGCCCCATTCATTCCGACTAAAATTATCGTAACTATGTCAGTAACAGCAGACCCAACAAAAGCATTAATAGGAGATAAAATTAAATCAATTCCATTTGCTTGACCATCTTTCACATCATTAAAAGCATCGATAGCGCCATCAACCGCATCTATAAACCAAGAAAAAACTCCATTATTTTTGTTAAATTTATCTGGATATTTTTTGGTTAAATCTTCTTTAGCTTGATTCAAACAGTTGATTTCTTCTTGTTGACTTAAAGATGAATTTCTACATTTATTTACAGCAATACCAATAGCGCTACGTGCTGCTTCAGTTCCCAATGCACTTTCATACGCTTGCTTGAGATCGATTCCTGCCGCCGCTTCGCTAAGAACTATATTATTTACATTATTAATATAGTTTCTAATCCCCAAAGTTGACTTTCCTAGTACATCCCCCTTATTACTGAGCAAAAGAATTACTATTAACGGCCAAATAAAATCAGTATAAGCTCTTTGTTCTTCAAGAGCCATCATTTTTTTTGTCCATTCAACGACGAAGAAAGTTAGTGTTGCTATAGCGAATAAAGCTCCGACTGTACAAATTGCTGAATAAACACCACCTGTAATAGTTTCGTTCCAAAGCTCATCAAATCCTTGCGCTATTGAAGCTGCATTTTCTTTTGCTAAATCAGCTAAATCGCCACCATCTAATTGCGCTAGTAAAAACATGATTTGAATCCTTGCTCAATACAGTAATTTTGAAAGATATTTGAACGCTACTTGATTGTTTGTATAGGAGGAAAAAGCTCTTGTAATTCGTTTCTATACGCTTTTAAGGGAGATCCAATAAATAAATTAGCCCAGCCGTCGCTTTCGCCCTCAAGGCGAAAGCGCCTAGATATCTCGGTTTAGCCAAAAATATTATTGATACGGCTGGGCTGATTTATTCTTGGCAAGTGCCTAATCAGTCAGCAGAAGTAGGATCTAGCCGTGCATTAAGTACGACTTCATGTAGTAGAGACAATCTGCCATCTTCTTCAGAGTTCTCCTTTTTCCGTTGGGAGTCAAGATGATCTGCCACTTGCGTCAGCATCAGGTTAGAGTAGGCATTGTCCTGTCGGGCTGATAAAGAATCAGTACGCTGCTGTGCCAACATTGACACAATTAAGCCGTTCTGAGCAGCGATCGCTTTGAGAACGTTTTGAGAGGCATCCATGTTCTGAGCTTCATCAGAAATATCTTTTGCAAGCTTAGCGATTTGTGCAGTAGTATCAATTTTTTCTTGAGTTTGCTGCTGTCCTTTTTCGCTGACCACGCTAGCGACAGAAGCCAAAACTAGGTCGCGTGAGAGCTTCTGTGCTTTTTCTTGGGCGACAGGATAAGAATAATCATCCTTAAGTGAACCCTTCAATTGATCGGCCGAAGCAATCGGGTCAGGCGCACCCAATTGCCCGATAGAACTATCAATTGCAGCAGTAGCGTTTTCTTTGATGTCTGCCCAGCCGCTGTTAATTTCTTCCTTCGCCCAGGCTTGAATTTCACCAACTTCACTTTGAAGATCCAAAACCATAGAACTAAAAAAATCGTTAATGCTGATGCCATAGCTAGGTGCAGCAATAAATAAACTGCCAAAAGTAGCAGCAGCTATCGCACCAATAGTCAATTTCTTCACGATCGGTTTCATATTAAGCAACCTGTTTGATTTTTGAGCGGGAAATCAAATGTTTAGCCAAGTCTGACAACTCTTGTGTCCGAATCATTTTGATGTAATCCTCACTAAATTTGACTAAACCAAGCAGAGGATTATCTTGATAGTGTTTGAGAAACAAACTGCGTAATTCCTGCTCGTTGGGATTATTAGCAACTGAGGCTAATAAACAGTAGGCGGGATAATAGCGGCAGAAAGTAAGCTTGCCATTATCATCAAGCAGCCACTGAGAGTAAATCCCCTCCTTTTTTGGATAAAAAGCTTCCGTACTATTGACACAGATGATTTCGCTAGGATATTTAAAGCGAACAATGAACGGATCAAGGGCTGATGATTGAATCCTGCCTACTAAACGTGTGGTGATATTGGCAAATATCTTCTGTGCAGCTTTGCTCTGATATATAGTCTCTGGTTCTTGAGCCGAGATGATGACGCGGATACCAGACTTCGCACCATTGGCACACAATCGCCCAATCAACTGGGCGATCGCATCGAATTGAAATAAGATTGGTGCTTCATCCAGGAAGAATATCGAAGCTTTTGATGATAATGCACGACGTAAAGCAGCAGCATAGGCACTAAGAGCGAGTATGGCAGCATCAGCTTCACTCGATAAATTACGTAAAGCGAATACTAACAATTTGGCATTAGTTCTAAAGCTGGATGGACGTGAGATTGATTGTCCTACCCTAGTACTCAACCAATAGTTTATTCTCAGTCTTATTTGCTGTAAGGCTTCAGAAATTTCTTGACTATTACTAGCTATAGAATCTAATTGTATGAAAGCTGGAGAACAAAAATTATAAAAGTCTTTGAGTGTCGGAGTTTCCTCCCATTCTTTAGTTCCAAACCCTTTTTGTATTGCTAACTTGTACCGCAATTTAATTTCGTCATCATTAAAAAATGTTTTCAAACTCAGAGCAATGATTGACTCAATATTGGTGC
>NZ_CAWUDO010000238.1:0-2884 GCF_963920935.1 Nostoc sp. CCY 9925
TAACAATGATTATCATTTTTACTATCTGTATATTTTATTTTCTGGAAGTCCCTTATTAATTAGCGTACTCATGGACTTAGCAGTTTCGGCAATATTTTGCAACCGTAATCTTTGTTCAGATAAATCTTCCGGCGGCATCAGTGCAACCTGGGCATTACTCAATACCGTAGCCACAGGTGCCCGTAATTCATGAGAAGCATCAGCTGTAAATCGCTGTAATTGCTGATAAGCCCGCAGGCTTGGCCGCATCGCTAACCCGCCCAAAAACCAACCTGTAATTCCAATTACACCAAAAGTAACAGGAACCCCCAGAGTGAGAAACAAGCGGGCTTGATTCAGATTACTACGTAGAAAGTTCATAGGAACTGCCGCTTGGAAATAGCCAATTAACTCCTTATCTGACAAAACAGGAAGTGTAACTTGGCGAACCCAGGTTGTTTTAGTTGCAGAATCTGAATTTAGTCGTGTTTCCAGCGTTTGAAATCCTGGTTCATTCGTCAGTTGTTTGTTACCAGATGAACCGATAAACTGCACCAATTGTTTCTGAGAGTTATACCACCGAGCGTAAACCAGTCCACCATTCAACGATGCACCATTTTCTAGAGGAATTTGTTGGCTGCGCTGATTTTGCCATTGACTTTGATAAAGTAAGTATTCAGTTTTGGCAGCAAAAGCCTTACTTTGTGAAAATACTTCGTCATCAAAAACCCGCAACTGTTCTTCCACACTCAGACAGTAGCCCACCCCAGCAAACGCGAACAAAATTCCACCCATCGACAGGGCAAACCAGTGAGCAAGATTACGACGGCTATGTTCAAACATTTAGTCATTTGTCATTTGTCATTGGTCATTGGTCATTTGGCATTGGGTATTGGGTATTCTCCGCATCCCCGCCTCTTTGCGTCCCCGTGTCTCCCCATCTCCCCTAATTTGGCGGATTTAACCGATAGCCCATACGATGTACGGTTTCTATCCAATCTTTGACGCCAATAGTTTGTAGGCGTTGGCGCAAGCGGCGAACTAAGGTAGTAACTGCGTTACTTTCGGGTTCTTCTCCCCAATTCCAAAGGGCTTGCTCAATTTGGCCATGAGATAAGACTTGGCGGGGATGACGCATCATATATTCCATTAACTGAAACTCGCGGCTAGAAAGTTGAGTTGTTAATGAACCACGTTCGAGTATCAAATTGGATAAATGAAGTTGCAAGTCGCCCAGGGTAAGTATATCTCCTTGCCACATTGGCGATCGCCTTCCTAATGCCCGCACCCGTGCCAATAACTCCACCACATCCACAGGCTTAACTAAGTAATCATCGGCTCCAGCATCTAAACCTTTCACTTTATCTGAAACGGTGTCTTTCGCCGTCAGCATGAGTATGGGAGCCACTTTACCTGCTCGTCGATACACTTGACACAATTCTACGCCGCTTACCTTAGGCAACATCCAATCTAAAATCAGCAAGTCATAGTCTTTACGGGAAGCAAACCACTCCGCCGTTTCGCCGTCAGTCAGCGCATCTACTACGTGCCCTGCTTTCAACAATGCAGCTCGCAGTGGCTCTAACTGTGATGGGTCATCTTCTACTAGTAAGATCAACATCCAATTTGTTTAACTTGCTGTCTTTGCTTACTTCCTAGTCTTAAGATTTAAGGTGAAACAATAACACTGAAGTAACAGTAAGTATTCTATCTCATAACTTCCATGCAACAACTTAAACGTTTTCAAGTGTTGCGATCGCTAGGCTTTGTGTTTTGGTTGTCTTTACCCTTAATTGGGTTAGTTTTTTGGCTGGGAAGCGGCTTTGTTGGAGATCGGATTTTGAGTTACTCCCGCGTCACCAAAAAATATCTGCTAGCCGATACCCAATCAGCACGGCAAATGATGAAAAGAGTAGTTGCCATTGAGGTGAAAACCATTCCACAACAAGGAATTTCACGGGTGAATGTTAAAACGAGTAACTCAGTTCTCAAAACGATCGTATTTGAATTTCCAATCACCGATATGAGCCAACTTCAAGCCACTCTCAGTCAAGAGTTAGGCTTACCACGCGATCGAGTTAAGGAGCTGATTGTCGAAGTGGGGCAGTAGGAGAGTCAACAGATAAGGGAGATGAGCAAAATTAGAGGATGTTTGAAAAGTCGTAAAGTATACTAGAAACCTCTCTTTGCTTGCGGGGCTACGGTGTACACACATCTGTGTAGGAAACCAAAATCCTCGTAGATCCGTCATTATCTTCCTTAAAAAGGAGGACTTTGAGAGGTTTTTGCCCCCCTTGGAAAGGCTACGGTGTACACACAAGTCGGAAATAGTAGTCTGTGAACGAATAATTGACGAGTAAATTCTCTGTAGAGACGGCGATTTATCGCGTCTTGTGAACGTGTCAGTCTTTTAGACGCGATAAATCGCGTCTCTAAATGAGGGTTTTCTGGCTTATCCCAAGCGTATTGGAAGAAAACTGGATCTGACTTGTGTGTACACCGGAGCTTGGAAAGGGGGGTTGGGGGGATCAAAAGTCTGCGGGGCAACTCTAGAATACTTGTGCTGAGCGTAGCCGAAGTAGCGAACGCGAGTGCGTCTCGTAGAGAAGCCGTTGGCGCAGCCTCTCGTAGAGAAGGGAGTCGAAACCAACAGCGGCGGTAGATTTATTAACGGAAATTGCCTTAGATACTCGTTCATCCACCTTTGAACTGGATTGATCCACCTCTGAACTGGATTGATCCGCCTTTGAACTGGATTGATCCACCTTTGAACTGCATTGATCCACCTTTGAACTGCATTGATCCACCTTTGAACTGGATTCATCCACCTCTGAACTGGGTTCATCCACTTCTGAACTGGATTCATCCACCTCTGAACTGGATTCATCCACCTCTGAACTGGATT
>NZ_CAWUDO010000239.1:0-2844 GCF_963920935.1 Nostoc sp. CCY 9925
ACTAATGACTAATGACTAATGACTAATGACTAATGACTAATGACTAATGACTAATGACTTTAGCGACTGTTTGCACGTCTTTGTCCCCTCTGCCAGAGCAATTGATAACGATGCGGGGACTGCCGATTAACTGAGGACAAAGGGTTTCTAAATAGGCGATCGCATGAGCTGTTTCTAGAGCTGGGATAATTCCTTCTAGTTGCGAAAGTCTTTGAAATGCTTCTAGTGCCTGTTTATCGGTAATGCTGTAATATTCGGCGCGGCTAATATCCTTTAAATAACTATGCTCAGGGCCAACGCCCGGATAGTCTAACCCTGCACTAATTGAATGGGCTTCGATTACTTGACCGTCATCATCTTGCAGTAAATAGCTCATTGCACCGTGCAATACACCTATTTTTCCTTTTGTCAAGGTAGCAGCATGTTTTTGAGTATTGACACCTTCACCGGCTGCCTCAACTCCAATTAGGCGTACAGAAAATTCAGGCACAAACTCATGAAAAAGTCCGATCGCGTTGGAACCTCCACCCACGCAAGCCAGTAATATATCTGGTAGTCCTCCCCATTTTTCTTGGCATTGAGCGCGAGTTTCTTGTCCAATTACAGTATGGAAGTCACGCACAATCATCGGGTAAGGATGAGGCCCAGCAACAGAACCCAGGATGTAATGGGTTGTTTCTACGTTCGTCACCCAATCCCGAATTGCTTCGGAGGTTGCATCCTTGAGAGTTCCTGTACCTGCTTCCACTGGACGAACTTCTGCACCCATTAATTTCATGCGGAAAACATTCAGGGCTTGGCGTTCCATATCGTGGATGCCCATGTAAATCACACATTTCAAACCAAATCGCGCACACACGGTTGCAGTTGCTACACCGTGTTGACCTGCACCCGTCTCTGCAATAATTCTTTGTTTACCCATGCGCTTGGCTAGCAACACTTGAGCTAAAGCATTATTAATTTTGTGAGCGCCTGTATGATTTAAATCTTCCCGCTTTAAATAAATTTGCGCTCCCGTGCCGTCTGCTTTAGCATAATTTTTTGTCAGGCGTTCAGCAAAATATAATGGGCTGGGTCGTCCTACGTAGTCCCGCAGGAGATTTTGCAGTTCAGCTTGGAAACTCGGCTCGTTGCGATATTGATGAAATGCTTCTTCTAGCTCACTTAATGCAGGCATTAAGGTTTCAGGAACGTACTTACCGCCGAATTTTCCAAATCTGCCTAAAAAATCTGGTTGTAGGTTTGCAGTGTTGATGTTTTGTATACTTACCACTGGTTAAATTCCTTTCAGTTTTAAATATCTTTTTGAGAACTTAGGCTAGAACTCAATACGGTTTAGCTGGTCATATTTGGCTCGGAAGATCCCCCCAACCCCCCTTAAAAAGGGGGGCTTAATTCCCTGCTTTATAGCAGGAGGCAGGAGGCAGAAGGCAGGAGGCAGGAGGTAAAAGTATTACTATTCCTAGCTTCCATGCTTTCAAAATGTCCTAACCTGTGTGACTACGGCTATATAAGGAGAGTTAGGGAGTATCAAGCTATAACTGAACTGTATTGGGCTAGAGGTGAGATTTGCTTTGTATTTCTTTGCGTGCTTTGCCTTCTTCTCTAACGAGACGCTGCGCGAATGCGGTTCGTTACTTTTTATCGAAGTCAAAACGCCAAGAACGCAGAGAGAGATTTTTCACTTTGCTGAGCCGATTTCTTGCAGGGATGTTGGGGTAATTACTGCTTTAAGTTCCCGACAGAGTTGCCCAATAGCTTGCAATCTTTCAGTGGGGCTATTTTCAGCTAGGCGTTTGACGAAGGCGCTACCAACAATCACCGCATCTGCTCCCCATTCTCTGACTTGATGCGCTTGTTCTGGTGTTGAAATGCCAAAACCAACGCCGATGGCTTTATCGGTGACGCTTCGCAAATCTGTAATTAAATGCTTTACACGGTCTTGGAGTTGAGCGCGGATACCTGTAACGCCTGTAACACTCACAAGGTAGATAAAACCCTGAGATTGATTAGTGATCGCTGCAATTCTATCTTGAGAACTGGTAGGAGCTACAAGTAAAATTACTTCAATTCCGAAATAGCCAGCAGTTTGGATTAATTCTGCTGCTTCTTCTAAGGGCAAGTCTGGCACAACCAAGCCTCGCACCCCAGCAGCGGCAATTTCTCCTAAAAACGGCTTAATACCCCGGTGCAAAATGGGATTGTAGTAAGTAAATAGAATTATCGGCGCTTTGAGGCTAGGAATGACAGCTTGCAACATCTCTAATACTTGCTCTAATTTCGTGCCTTTTTGCAAAGCGCGAGTTGCTGCTGCTTGAATCACAGGGCCATCTGCCAAAGGATCTGAGTAGGGAACGCCCAACTCAATGAAGTCAGCACCGTTGCGATCTAAAATGCGTAAAGCTTCGCCAGTGGTTTCTAAGTTAGGATCGCCTGCGGTGATAAAGGGAATTAAAGCACACTGTTGGCGATCGCGCAAAGTTTGAAAGGAAGCAGAGATAGAAGTCATTTTGAAAAATAGTTAATGATTCGTTAATAGTTCTGGAAAAATCAAGGATTAGAAATTAGCAATATCCACGCTAGATTTTTTGTCGTTGAGTCTTCTATATTCGTGAATGAGCCTTTTAGCTCCGTTAACGAGTCTTTGATACTCGTGAACGAGCCTTTTATATTCGTGAATGAGCCTTTTAGCTCCGTTAACGAGTCTTTGATACTCGTGAACGAGTCTTTTATATTCGTGAACGAGCCTTTTATATTCGTGAACGAGTCTTTTATATTCGTGAACGAGCCTTTTATATTCGTGAACGAGCCTTTTATATTCGTGAACGAGCCTTTTATATTCGT
>NZ_CAWUDO010000240.1:0-2811 GCF_963920935.1 Nostoc sp. CCY 9925
TTGAGATGATTGTAACTCTGTTGAGTTATCAGTAGAATTTGGATTAGATTGTGGCTGAGTTTGTGTAGGTTGTTGTTTCGGTAGTTTAGATGGCCGCTTAGTAGATTTCATATTTCTTCTTCATTTATCAAAGCCTCTATTTGAGACAACAATTTTTCTACCTTGGATTGTTTTTTAGGGTTATCCCACAATTTAGACTTTTTAAAGCGTCGCCAAGTATCATCTACACGGTCTTTTAATGAGCTTGTAGAGTCTGGTTGAGACTGCTGCTCTATTTCTTGGACTTTACGCTTGATTTCGCTCAATGATAAATCATAAGCGATCGCATCCTCTAACATCTGTTTTCGTAATTCTTCATCTTTGAGTCTAGCGATCGCTTTGGCTTTACTAGTTTCTAACTTTCCCTGCCTTAATACCTCTAACACCTCATTAGGTAGATTTAACAGGGGAAGACGATTACTAATGAATGAGTCTAATTTAATGTTACCGAGCGAGGTCAAGCAGGACTGTACTAATTCAATTACATCATTGCCAATAACGTTATTGGCAGAATTTCTCCCACGTTGTTGGTTTTGAAGATGATGCAGTAATACTGGTACTTCCTGTAGCGAGATTTTCAGCTTTGCTGATAAAAGGCGCAAAACCCCATCTGTTTCTTCAAGATCGGTAAGTCCTGAACGAGCAAAATTTTCAATTAGAGCAATTTCTAAAGCATCTTCATCGCACAGAGAACGAATTACTACAGGAACTTCTACTAGTTCCAAAATATGTGCTGCTCTGTAGCGTTTGGCTCCTGCAACTACTTCGTGTTTATCACTATCAGGAAGAGGACGGACTAGAAGTGGTTCAATAATGCCGTTTCTTCTGGCAGAAGCAACGATTTTATCTACTTCTACTGGGTCGATGTAATATCGTAATTCTGCTTTAGGCAAAACAATTAGACTTAGGGACATACTAGTTTTAGTCTGGGTTGTATCATCCCTAAAAATAAAATCTTCTACCATACGTCTATTTTTTACCATTAGCTACCTCCAAAGCTTCGGTAAATAGATAGTCAAACTCTTTAGCTGCACGTTTAGCAGTTGCACCTGCCAAACCCCAAACAGTCGTTCCCTGTCCTGGGGCATCAGCAATTACCTGTAAGTCATACACCATTGTTTTAAGTAAAGGAAACCCTGTGTTCTTTTCTGATAAAGCTCTTTGAGCATCTTTGAGTAATACTGTTCCCTTTTTTGCTTGATTTAAAAATAAACCAACATGAGGCATTCCATGACGCATTTCTTTTGCTTGGCGTAAAATTCTTACCATTTTAGAAGTGCTGTGCATATCAAGACCAGCTGGTTTACAAGGAACTAAAGCTAAGTCACATCTAGATAAAATTGCTTTGGTTGTTTCGCTCAGGCTACCCGGGCCGTCCACAACTACGGCATCATATTGTTCTGCTAAAAGTGGAAGTTCATCAAACAAATCATCAGGATCTATCATTGTTTTGCATGGCAGTACTAAATCTTTCATCCAGTTAGTGCTACTTTGCTGTGCGTCGGCATCTACAACAATCACTGTTCCACGCTGGCTCAACCAGTATGCAAAATGCCCAGCTACTGTAGTTTTTCCTGCGCCCCCCTTTTGATTTGTTATCCCAATAATCATATTTTTGAAGTATGCTCAGTTCTGCTAATACATTTTTAAGGTAAAGCTACCACGTTAATTTACCGTTATAACATTCATACAAGCAAGGCAGTGCTTGCTTGTATGTTTCAAAAAAATTTATTCCCCATCACTCTTATAAGTCATGGGTCTGGGCTTCGCCTTCTTCTTCGGCTCCACTAAAGATTTCTTAGGCGTCCCTGGAGGACGACAGGTTTCGCAGTACAGGGGGCGTGGTCCATAAGTTTCACGAGAGGTAGATTGATCGCACTGCTTACAGACGAAATTAAATACACGTGTGTGGATTTGACGTTTGTGCGCTCTAACTGTGTACTCTTTAACTTGAATTTCTTTGCTTGCCATTGTTTAGCTGACTGCGGCTTTAATAATTGAACATAGTTAACCGCTTGACTTGAATCTTAGCCTTTTAAACTCTAGTTTTTAAGCCTTCGGTCGAGTTTTCACTAAAGCTTTGTAGGGCAATTTCTCCCTTTAGCTACGCTAAATTTTCAAGGAGCATCAGGCTTGTGCAAATTCAATTATCTACACCTAGAATTTGTGCCTCAATCTTTTGCTACTTCCTAAATTTCTCAAAAGCGTGCAGTCAAACGCTACGCGAATGACCAATGAAAACTCTCTCCTACTTCAGGAAAACAATAATGGATATTCAAATCGCACTCAACTGGGCAATTCAAATTTTGGTTATGGGCTTCGTCTGTGTTATGGTTATGGATTTCGTAAACGGTTTGTTCTCGCTACCAAATTATGCGATGCCTTTGGCAACGTCAAAGATGAACGCACCTGTGGCTACAAATTCTCAAGCACTCGCCCTTCAACAAGAGCCAGCCGCCGCACCAATACCAGAACCACCAATAACACCAGATCCAAAAGAACAACCACAGTTGGCGCAACTGCCTGACCCTTGGGAACTCAACACAGAAATTCCACCAACTGCAATACAGCAAGAGCCTGTTGTACTTGAGTTCCCTACGCTAAAACTGCTACCGCCAGCAGCCCAAGTACAACCGAAAGCTAGAGCAACCAAGAAATCTACCAAAACCGCTACAGCAAAGAGAACCACTAAGCCTACCAACAAAGCC
Source organism: Nostoc sp. CCY 9925 (assembly GCF_963920935.1). NCBI lineage: Bacteria > Bacillati > Cyanobacteriota > Cyanophyceae > Nostocales > Nostocaceae > Nostoc > Nostoc sp. CCY 9925. The sequence goes on from NZ_CAWUDO010000240.1 coordinate 2,748, forward strand.
GCCACTCAACGGGAGCAACGCGATTTTGTGAGGTCGGGTAAAAAAGTGCGATCGCTAAAACTTT
>NZ_CAWUDO010000241.1:0-2776 GCF_963920935.1 Nostoc sp. CCY 9925
AATATAACCCTAATAAGAGTAAAGGCAAACACCCTCCTGTCAGCAATAATCCCTCTTTAAGTGATGCTGAAAGGCAAAGGCTGTCGAAACTGTTACCGTTACTGCCCAAAGGGTTGTGGATTGAGCAGAGGCTATTTCAGATTATCGAAGAACACATCACCAACCCCAGAAAGAAAGGAACTATTGACCTAGCCTCTATTGACGCACGTAAGAGCACGCTGTTGCCCGACAGCCGCTATTCATTTGGCTTTGGTGCGCCGGCTGATATTGCTATGCCGATTGTCGCTGCTTATCGAGTGTTTTTGGATGAGAATTACAACTGGATAATACCTTTTGATGAATTCGCTCTTGATTTTCTGCAACACCTGTGGAATAACTATTACAAAAAATACTTGGTGTCGGAGAAACTGGCTGGTAATACAGTTGGGAGTAAAATCTGTCGCAATCCTGTAATTTGGGATAACCTTTACGTTTCGGCTCAGAGCTACTTAAATCAACAGTTGATGAAAATGGTTAGCTCAAACAACAAGCGCGAACAACTGAAATTGGCGAATTAACAAATTCGGTGGGTTTAAGTCCCCCGGTTCTATAACCAGTAAGTTTTGTGGTCGGTGTAGCACCCATTACAAAACTGTACTTCAGACGAACGACTTCCGACTTCCGACTTATTTAATAGTTATGGCTGAAACTACACAATTGCAGGTACAAGAATTAGCACGATTCGCCCAAGAACAACAATTCAATGAGCAATATCGCCAGTATTTTGGGGATGTTTGGGACGAAGCTGGGGTAAAAGATATCTCTAAAATGACAACTCAAGATGCAGAACAAACATTGAAAGTCCTGACGGATAGTGAAGCATCGCCTCAATTCATCAAATCTCTACTAGCACAAGCGGCGGTTGATGGTGCGCCACCGCAGGTTTTAGAGTATTTTCTGAGCAGCGACATTGATAGCGATGGGCGAACTCTAGCACAGGAAATATTTCAAGACGGCACAAATCCACTCTCTCCGGATACACCGCAACCATCGTCCAAGGCACAGGTATTTTCATCTCTACAACCGGATTTGGATTGGGAAATCTAACATATATTTGCCAATTTTCCTAGCTACGTCAGTACTGATTTTTTCAGTACCGAAGTAGCTAGTTCTTTTTTGAAAGCATATTTAAACTTCTTGAGTTAGGTATGGAGTTCCATATTTCAAAAAGCACAGTAGGTGTAATTGACAAGAGCGATTACACCTGTTCCCTCAACGAACTCCTAAATCAAGTGAGGCCAAATTATGACTTTATTAGGAATAGATAGACTTTCAGATACAACCCAAGCAAAGCTGTGGGACGAAAAAGATTTATCTACAAGCTCTCGGCGGCGAGAACAACTAGAAATTCTCCTGTGCCAAAAAGTCCAAAAGGCAGAAGACCCTGCCTTATGCGAACAAGTTTTGAATTATCTGTATTTCTCCATATATCAACAGAATCTTCATCGCATCGCTGTCCAAAAGGAGAAAGAAAAGTCGGTTTTTACATCCTTACAGCAGGTGATTATTACTGCCTTCGCTATTTTAGGCATGATTCTATTTTTGACTGGGGTGTACAACAAGTCAGCAGTACGATGGTCTCAATCAAGCCCACCTGCGATAGAACGACAGGCAAATTAGTTGTGAAGTCAGAAGGAAATTTAATTTAAACTTCCGATATTAGCCGACAAGCATACTCATCAATTGCTGCATTAGTCATTCTTCTAACTTTTCATAGGAGATACCGAAACCGTCATCAAGGCTGGGGGTAGAGGATGGCTAAGTATGTGAGTAGCAAAACAACAAAGTCTTACTACACGAATGACACTCTCGTTAAGCATAAAGCCTTAATATAGTCGGTTTTTGGGTATGGGGCGTCGGGTGTAGGGAATGAAGAATAATTAATCGTTCAATTTATGGAGAGTGGGGATACTAAGACAACATTTGTTTTTTCGCTTCAGATTTGAAATTTGCATCTGCATTTATTAAACACATTCGGACTTAATTTATGACTGGCAAAACATACTACGTTTCTGGAACAGGTAACGATAGCAATGATGGCTTGAAACAAGGAACAGCCTTTCGTACTCTGCAAAAAGCTGCAAATTTAGTCCAAGCAGGCGACACAGTATACGTTATGAATGGTACTTACGAACAGACTAAATCTGCTGTGAGTCCCGTCTTGGGTATAAATCAAAAACACGGTACTGTCAGCGCACCAATCACATTCACGAGCTTACCGGGTCACAATCCTGTAATTAAATCAAGCAATTTCCAAGCTATAAACATAGTCGGTTCGTCGTACATCGTCGTCGAGGGACTGACACTCGTTGGTGCCAACGACAAAATTACATTAAAGTATGCACAAAGCCAAAAAGATAATCTCAATAATCCATTAACAAATGGATCTGGAATTTATATCCAACCGGATAAACAACGCATCAGTTCTCACCACATTACAATTCGCGGCAACACTGTTTCTAAATTCCCAGGTGGTGGAATTGGAAGTAAAGAAGCTGACTATATCACTATTGAAAACAACATTGTTTACCAAACTTGTTGGTATAGTCCTTGGGGAACGAATGCTATTACTACTCTGAGTAATCGGAATCTAGATAATAACACTAGTGATTACAAAATAATCATCAAAGGCAATGTGAGTTACGGAAACTATAGTTATATTCCTTGGTGGGAGGCAGGAAAAGGGGAGCAACGCGATTTTGTGAGGTCGGGTAAAAAAGTGCGATCGCTAAAACTT
>NZ_CAWUDO010000242.1:0-2767 GCF_963920935.1 Nostoc sp. CCY 9925
GAGATATCTGGGATATCTATTTTTTTTGATGATTGGGTAGTTTCAATATCTTGTTGTAGTGGCGTTTCGCTAACTGAGATATCTGGGATATCTATTTTTTTTGATGATTGGGTAGTTTCAATATCTTGTTTTAGTACCGTTGGGCTAGCTGAGGTATCTGAAATCTCACGTTTTTGTGATTCTTCAGTGACTACTTCTTGTTGGTCGTTGTTAAACTCACTAGGCCGGCTAATTTTTTCACCATTATTATGAGCTAAAGATAGTTCTCTAGGGGAATTATCTACTAATTCACTTGTGTTATTGTCTAATTTATTGTTTTGTTCTAATGGCGAATTTTTCTCTGGAATGGACGCTTCTGTATTGGATAAACTAGATGGTAACTCAGAAATTATTTGAGTTTCTTCGTTGAGCGGTTTTCTAAACAAAGTTGGTTGATCTTGAACATTAGGCGAAATAGATGCTGTGATGATAGGTGTACTATTACTAACAAGCTCATCATCAATATCATGTTGTGATGTGGGAGAATTGTTTTCCCACAGAGGCGTAGAGGAGGACATTTGTGTGGGGGGGTTTCCCAACTTGAGCAAAGTGTCCGTAGCGTAGAGAGAATCGGGACTTTGAGATTTTAATACATGAGATTCATTTTTTGTTTGTTCAATGCTCGAATTCACCTCAGTAGATAGAGAATCATCTGATGGTATAAAGATATCTTGATTAAGATTAATAGGAATATTACTTTCATCCGCAGCTTTTACAACATTCTTAGCCGCAGATGATTTTACTGATTTTTTATTTTTAGATTTTGTCTTTGTTTTTGGTTGTTGTTGAGATTGGTTTGTTGATTTAGGTTGAGATTTAGTTTGAATTTTATTTTTACTTGGCTTTTTAATATTTGTTTCTGGTGATATTTCCTTAATTATGTTATTCCCAATTACATTTGGCGGTATTTGTGGAATTTCACTTTTTAATAATTCAGTAGTACTAAAATTATTATTTTCTTCTGAATCTGTTGACTCAAAAGGGTCAAAATCAATAAATGGAAATCCACTATTGATATCTGGATTATCCCAACTATCCCAGCCTATGACTGGTTGTATTGATGGTTCTTGCTCACGAGATAATAAAAAGTGAGAAGATGTGACTAATGGTGATTTTGTTTGTATAGGGCTGATTAAATGACTGCGCGAATGCAGAAAATCAGACTCTTTTCTGAATATGAATCTGTGAGTATTAGATAAAGATGATGTAATACCAAGTGGATGAGTATTGTTTGTTAATAGGGGTTTGATGATTTGCATAGTTATAGTTAAAAAAATAGCAAATTAACTAGAAACGAAATATCCTGTTTTTTCATTTCGTTCTACAGAATTACCTCCTCCTGTAGTTCTGGCAACTTTTAAGCCTTCATAAGCTAAAGTTAATTCCTCAATAGCAACGGCTTTGCCATCGGCTTGGAGTGCAGGTGTTTTCCAGGTTACTGGAATAGCACCAATCAAAGTCCAACTCATCATTGTTTCACCAGATTGATTAAAAATCAGAATGTTGACATTCCGTCGGGATGTTCTCTTTTGTTCATCAAAAACTGCATTTATCCAGTTCCAAAAACCTGGATGGTCGGTAACTCCACGTTTAAGAGTAATGTCTGCAAATTCTGTATGACCTAAGTAAATTCTTTGCTGGTCGTTGACACCACCTTCTTGAAAAACGTTTTTCTTAATCTGAACACTCAAGCCTGTACATTCAGTGAAAGATGCAGCAATAGAACTATCTATTTCTACGTAAAAACGATTACTAGTAACATAATTTAATTCGTGAGTAACTTTGCCGTTATTACCATTTCCAGCCATTAAAACCACCTTTGAGAACTATAATTACCAATTCTTTCACGCTGCGATCGCAAATCCTCTTGCAAAAGTTTATACACATGCTCTGTAAGTTCGTTCAGCAGCAGTGAATCGTTGAGGTATTTACTTGCAGTTTGAGCCACTTTGCTGGCATCAGAAGTCACTGAAACCCCCGCGTATCCAGCAGTACCACCAATGTCTCCATTAAATATGAAAAAAGTTTGTTGCTGATATGAGTCCATAAATAAAAAAACTCTCCTAGAATCAAGGCTAAAGGTACTGCATCAGAATCAAAAGTAGCCAAAAGTCGAATTAGTCATTAGTCATTAGTCATTGGTCATTTGCAAAAGCGCAATGCCCAATAACTAACCAGGTTTCGCATTGATTTTAAATACTTGATCAGTTGTGTTAAAATTGCGATCGCTCTACACTAGATATTGGTATCAGCAAAATATTTATCTACCTACTGGTTGGGCATCAGAAAAATATGAAAGAACGCATCATTCAGCCCAAGAAAGTTACTACAGATTCTTTCTCAATACCTGCACTCAGACAGCCAACGCGCGGTTTTGGTTTACAATCCTCTGGTGCTTCATCTAAAGCAGCACTAAACAAATCTCTAGGACACGACATTAGTCGAATATCACTGCGTCGTCCCCAAACCAAACTCACGGTTAATCAGCCAGGAGATATTTACGAGCAACAAGCTGATGCAGTCGCGCAGGATGTCGTAGGAAGATTGGCACAACTTGGAAGTCTTCCGTCTATCCAGCGCCAACAAATGCCACAAGAAGAAGAATTGCAAATGAAATCTCTGGCAAGTTCCATCACGCCTCTGATGCAACGCCAAGAAATACCAGAGGAAGAGGAAGAAGAATTACAAATGAAATCTCTGGACAACAGCACACTGCAACGAGAGTCAC
>NZ_CAWUDO010000243.1:0-2743 GCF_963920935.1 Nostoc sp. CCY 9925
ACTGTTTTAGATTAAGTGTCCAATATTGGCGGCTAGAATCGGACACTTGCCATAAACAGGGTATGGCGCAACGGGTGTGGGGTGTAGGGACTCTATTCTTAAGAACGGAGTTTCACTTACAGAACATTAGGCAGACAACTTTTAACTTCTGGTTTGGGCAAATTCTACCTGAAGTCACATACAATTTGGGGTGTTAGTTCCACTGTGCTTCTAGGCGCTCGCCGCGATATGGCAAATAACTCCCAGTTTGACAACCTACCACAGATCAAACTTATTCCCTTAAATGATGAAGCTGTATGTATGGAGCAGCGAACACCGAGGGATAGACCAGCAAAAATAGCTGCGCCGACTGATATTCGCCTTGTAAAGGTGCTGGAGTTTTTACGCAGCAACAACCTAGCGCCTAATAGTCGTAAGCTCTACGAACGAGAACTAAAGCGGTTCTTAGGATGGACGCAACTGCACTATCACGAGCTACGCCCACGTCACTTTGGGTTGTACAAAGAATATCTGCGAGATGAAGTAAAAACTGATGCACAAAAGCCGCTTTCAAAAAGCAGCATCAATGCGGGAGTTGCCGCACTGAAAAGCTTTTTTAAATGGATGTGTTACACATATCCAGATATAGTTGCTACCAATCCAACGCTGGGGATAAAACTAGAAAAAGTACCACTGCCACCAGCCCAAAGCTTAACACCAGAACAGATGGAAAGAGTATGGGCAGCTTTAGAGCTACTGGGAGAAACAAAGCAACGGGATACCGCACTGGTACACATTCTCAGTCACGGGTTGAGGGCAGGGGAAATCGTGGAGTTAAATGTCGGGTCATTTGATGGCAAGCTACTATTTTTACCAGATACCAAAACGAATGAACCGCGCCTAGTGCCACTAAAGAAAGAAAGCCGTGAAGTTTTGCAAGAATATTTGCGATCGCGTATTGAATCAGGGGAACAATTGAATAGCCTGACACCGTTGATGATTTCACACCATGCTTCATTTAAAGGCGAACGCTTGAGTTACCACGGCATTTACTTTGCTGTGGAGAAAATCGGAGAAATCGCAGGCATTGAAGATTTACATCCGCACTCGTTTCGGCATACTTACGCTACTGATTTAATATTACTAGGTCTTGATCCAGCTCACGCAAGGAAGTTAACAGGACATCATAGTGACAGAGCTTTTCGGCGATATACACTTCGTGGCGAGCAACAAGCGGCGATCGCTGCTTACTATCGTGCGATAGGGGAAGACAAAGCGGAGTGAGGAATGCCCAAGCCACTTGATCCCAAATGCCAGCTATGCGCCAAGCTACCCCCAGCTAAGGCTAAGGTACTTCATGGGCCAGAAGGTGATGGCTGCTGGAATGCCAAGGTTTGTCACAATCGCCGTTCGTTCTACCGCAACAAAAGTAAAGATGATTCTGGGCACATTGAGGCGATCGCCGTTGACCCACCAGCTAACTATTTTGCAGTACTTTATCTATATAAGGAACCGGGAGATAAACCTTTACACGCCTTGAGTGCAGAGTTATGGCTGGGGCAAAAGCCGATTTGTCGTTTAGAGCCAATTCACTGCTTTGGGCTAACGGCGGGCAAGATACGCGCCTATACAGATAAGGTATTACAGGCGTTTGCTAAAGAATACAATGTTTCACTATATCAATATAAGGAAAGGATATGTTTGAAGTTAGCCCAACGCATTGCCCAGTGCGTCCCTGTCCATTGCATCCTGAATCATGACCAGCTATCGCCAATTAACAATCTGGGATATCTTGGATGAAATATCATCAGATCCAGCCACTTGTTCGCTAGCTCCAGTGTGGGAATGCTTAGATACTGAGCTAGAAAATTTACCAACCGAAGTGCAATTATCAACTGCTGCGGCAGCGTTTTATCAAATTGCAGATATTCTTCTGTCTCGTGCTGAGTTACTGTTAGAAGATGTACAGGCTGACAACGATACTGAGGGACCAGTAATCAGTACTGATATCTTTGCTGGATTAGTGCGGACAACCATGCAGCTAGAATTAGATGACCTCATCGAAGAACCTCCTGTGCAAACTTTTAGACCGCATGGGCCGCATCAGTTTTCCAATACTGCCCAAAATAATGATTCAGTGGCAGCGCCTGTTGACAAGACGAACGTCCTAGCAATGCTAGAAGAAGTGACGACTTTAGAAGATGTTCGTAACTTAGCAAGCGATGAAGATGTGCAAAAATGGACTGCTGCGATCGCACAGTATCTTGCACAAGTAAAAGATGAAATTGCCCTAACTAAACTGCAACAGAAGTTGAAAATGCCGATGGTGGAGGTGTGGTTGGGATTATTGCTAGGTGGCTTTAAATTAGAGCAACGTGGGGATTTTTACAATAGCCAAAATATTTGGGTAATAGAAAGTTCTTCTGGATGTTGGATGCACGAACAATAACCCACACGATCTTTCAACAGAGCCAGTTGTAATTAATCGCCTGGCTACAAAACTAAAGATATGGGGGGCTAGCGCTTATTTTTGCCGACCAATGGTCGGCATCATCTTTCAATGGACTGATTGATTTGGTCAACAGGGGAGATCGTTAAAGAAGTCGGAAGTTGGAAGTCGGAAGTCGGAAGTACAGTTTTGTAACGGGGATTTAGACCCCACTCCAAAAACTTTTCGCCTTAAAAGGCGAGGTTTTAAACCCGATTGTTTCGATAAAAGAGGAGCTTTCATCCCTGAAAGGGATGAAAGCGAAGGCTGGCTTTC
>NZ_CAWUDO010000244.1:0-2571 GCF_963920935.1 Nostoc sp. CCY 9925
TCAAATACTCGTTAACGGAGATAAAAGGTGGATTCATCCAGTTCAAATACTCGTTGACGAGTATTAATACCGTTTCTTTGTGAAGCTGCATATATTTACCCCCCGCTACGCCGTCCCCCCTTGGCAAGGGGGGACTACAGGGGGGTCTTGATTATGTGCAGCTTCATACAGAATTGCTATAATACCGTTTCTTTGTGAAGCTGCATATATTTACCCCCCGGCTGTCGCCGTCCCCCCTTGGCAAGGGGGGACTATAGGGGGGTCTTGTTATGTGCATCTTCATACAGAATTGGTATAAGGCAATTTCCGTTAATAAATCTACCGCCGCCGTTGGTTTCGACTTCCCTGCGGGACGCTACGCGTAGCGTCCCGCAGGGAAGTCGAAACTCGTCAACCTGGGTATATTCTTTGTCAGAAATCACCTAAAAACTCATTCTTAGCTATACGTGTAGGTTGGGTTGAGGAACTAAACCCAACAATTAACGCTTAATGTTGGGTTTTGCTCTGCTCAATGCAACCTACAATTTTTTTTACAGCAATTTTTAGGTAAATAGACAAAATGTATTACACAATGTCATTGTAAATGGAGTCAGCGCCCTTTGCGTTCCCCTTCTTCTCGGAGTCTGTGACATGGCTAATCCAACCATTTATACTGTTGGCGGGACTGTGCAGGCTGGCGGTGGGATTTACATTCCCCGTCAAGCTGATGAAGAATTGCTCGGTTTATGTCGGTCGGCAATTTTCGCTTATGTGCTGACACCTCGCCAAATGGGTAAGTCTAGCCTCATGGTACGCACAGCGCAAACGCTGACGGACGAGGGAATTCGCTCGGTAATTGTTGACCTCCAGGAATTGGGGGCAAGTGTCACAGCCGAACAGTGGTATTTTGGCTTTTTGGTTAAGCTAGATGACCAACTGATGTTTGATACAGATGTGGTGAGTTGGTGGCAAGAACACGAGCATCTGGGAGTATCGCAACGGCTGACACAGTTTTTTGAGAAGGTTTTGCTGGCTGAGGTTGAGGGGCAAGTGGTGATTTTTGTGGATGAAATTGACTCTACCCTCAGCCTGGATTTTACCGATGATTTTTTTATCGCCATTCGTTATCTCTATGTTGCCCGTGCGACTAATGCTGAATTTGGGCGGCTTTCTTTTGTCTTAATGGGGGTAGCGACTCCTGGCGATTTAATCAGCGATGCCAAGCGCACACCGTTTAATATTGGACAACGTGTAGATTTAACTGATTTTACCTTAGAGGAAGCTTTACCCCTGGCTGATGGTTTGGGATTACCCAGCGATGAAGCAAAGCAGGTATTAGGCTGGGCGTTGAAGTGGACGGGGGGACATCCATATTTAACTCAGCGTCTCTGTGATGCCTTGGTTTTGATCCCCCCAACCCCCCTTGAAAAGGGGGGCAGTCAACTTCCAGTTTTGGAGATTCCCACAGTCCCCGTTAGCAACAGTTCTATTGTTCCCCCCTTTTTAAGGGGGGCTAGGGGGGATCAAGTTTTATCCGCAGCTGATGTAGACAAAATAGTTAACAGCACATTTTTTGGCGCGATGAGCGAGCAAGATAATAACTTGCAGTTTGTCCGCGATATGCTGACTAAACGCTCACCAGACCCGGAGGTTTTGACTATTTACCGCGAGATTCGCTGGGGTAAGCGGGCGGTTGTGGATGAGGAACAGTCTTTAGCTAAATCTCACTTGAAGCTTTCGGGGTTAGTGCGGCGGGAGAATAATGTTTTGCAGGTGCGGAATCAAATCTATCGGCAAGTTTTTGATTACAAGTGGATTAATAAACATTTGCCGTTTAACCTGCGGGATAGATGGGAACAGCTTAAACCTGCACTGCCCTATGTGATTGGAATAGTAGTGGTAATGTTTTCAACATTATCGGCGGGACTTACTTGGTCTATTTATGAGCAAAATCTGATTGCCCAAGAAGCCCGCGACAATGAAAAACAGCAACGTCTAATTGCTCAAGATGCCCTACAAAGAGAACAAATACAGCGTCTAGAAGCAGACCGTCAAACAAAAAATGCTCAGAACCAGCAGCAAAAAGCAGAGAAACAACGCCGGGAGGCAGACAAGCAGCGTCAAAGGGCTGAAACAGGTGAGGTGAAAGCCAAGTCTGCACAGGAACTTGCCGAAAAACGAGGAATAGACTTAGAAAAAGCCCTTGAGCAAACCAAAGCGGCTGAACAATTAGCCAGAGAAAGACAAGCAGAAGCCAAAAAACAACAAAACATTGCTCAAAAACAAGAACAGCAAGCAACTGCCGCTAAAGCGGACTCAGATAAACGCCGAACCAATGCCGAAATTCTTGCCGATAGCCTCAAATCACAAAACCTCTTGGGATCAAATTTAGAACTTGATGCTTTAGTTGCAGGCTTAAAGTTAGGAAAACGGCTCAAAACTCCAGATAAAAATGTAGAACCAGATACCCGCGTTTTAGCAGTAGCCACACTCCACCAGGTAATTTATGGAGTCAAAGAACGTAACCGACTAGAAGCTCATAGCAGTTCAGTTTTGGGCGTGGCATTTAGCCCCGACGGTCAAACCATTGCC
>NZ_CAWUDO010000245.1:0-2557 GCF_963920935.1 Nostoc sp. CCY 9925
CAAGCGATTAAGCTTCTTTAAGTATATATGTACTACATTTAGATGCGTTCGCCCTAGCAAGCGACCGCCCCCCATATCTTTAGTTTTGTAGCCAGGCGATTAATTACAACTGGCTCTGTTGAAAGATCGTGTGGGTTATTGTTCGTGCATCCAACATCCAGAAGAACTTTCTATTACCCAAATATTTTGGCTATTGTAAAAATCCCCACGTTGCTCTAATTTAAAGCCACCTAGCAATAATCCCAACCACACCTCCACCATCGGCATTTTCAACTTCTGTTGCAGTTTAGTTAGGGCAATTTCATCTTTTACTTGTGCAAGATACTGTGCGATCGCAGCAGTCCATTTTTGCACATCTTCATCGCTTGCTAAGTTACGAACATCTTCTAAAGTCGTCACTTCTTCTAGCATTGCTAGGACGTTCGTCTTGTCAACAGGCGCTGCCACTGAATCATTATTTTGGGCAGGTTGAGAAAACTGGTGCGGCCCATGCGGTCTAAAAGTCTGCGCTGGCGGTTCTTCGATTAGGTCATCCAATTCTAGGTGCATGGTTGTCCGCACCAAACCGGCAAAGATGTCGGTGCTGATTACTGGGCCATCAGTATCGCTGTCGGCGCGTATATCCTCCAACAACAACTGGGCGCGGGTTTTGAGAATATCTGCTATTTGATAAAATGCGGCCGCGGCTGTTGTTAGCTGTGCTTCTACAGGTAAATTTATTAGCTCAGTATCTAAGCATTCCCACACTGCATCAAGTCTTGATGTCGTTGGCGCTTCTGATATCTCATCCAAAATATCCCAAATAGTTAATTGCCGATAGCTGGTCATGATTAAACTTGTGGCTGCTTTGGGCAAGGTCGCACTGGGCAATGCGTTGGACTAACCTCAAACATATCTTTATACTGATACAGCGAAATATTGTAATCTTTAGCAAATGCCTGTAACACCTTATCTGTGTAGGTACGTATCTTCCCTGCCGTTAGCCCAAAGCAGTGAATTGGCTCTAACCGACAAATCGGCTTTTGCCCCAGCCATAACTCTGCCGACATAGCGTGTAAGGGTTTATCTCCTGCTTCCTTATATAAGTACAATACAGCAAAATAGTTGGCTGGTGGCTCAACGGCGATCGCCTCAATTTGTGCCGAGTCATCTAATTTTCGGTTGCGGTAGAACGAACGGCGATTGTGACAAACCTTCGGATTCCAACAGCCATCACCAAGTGGCCCATGCAGTACCTTTGCTTTCGATGTTGGCAACTTAGCACACAGTTGGCACTTGGGATCGAGCGGCTTTGGCATACCCTACTCCTGTTCTTCCTCACCTATCGCGCGGTAGTAAGCAGCGATCGCCGCTTGTTGTTCGCTACGTAATGTATAGCGTCGAAATGCTCTATCAGATTGATGTCCTGTCAGCTTCCGTGCATGAGTTGGGTCAACACCCAACAGTAATAAGTCCGTGGCGTATGTATGACGAAACGAGTGCGGATGTAAATCTTCAATGCCTGCGATTTCTCCAATTTTCTCCACAGCAAAGTAAATGCCGTGGTAACTTAAGCGTTCGCCCTTATATGAAGCATGATGTGAAATCATTAACGGCGTGAGGTTATTTAATTGTTCCCCTGATTCAATACGCGATCGCAAATATTCTTGCAAAACTTCACGGCTTTCTTTCTTTAGTGGCACTAGGCGCGGTTCATTCGTTTTTGTATCTGGTAAAAATAGTAGTTTGCCATCAAATGACCCTACATTTAACTCGACAATTTCCCCTGCCCTCAACCCGTGGCTGAGAATGTGTACTAGTGCGGTATCTCTTTGTTTTGTTTCTCCCAGTAGCTCTAAAGCTGCCCACACCCGCTCCATCTCTTGTGCGGTTAAACTTTGGGCTGGTGGCAGTGGCACTTTTTCTAGCTTGATTCCCAATGTAGGATTAGTAGCAATTATATCTGGATACGTATAACACATCCATTTAAAAAAGCTTTTCAGTGCAGCAACTCCCGCATTGATGCTACTTTTTGAAAGCGGTTTAAGAGCATCAGTTTTTACTTCATCCCTGAGATATTCTTTGTACAACCCAAAGTGACGCGGGCGTAGCTCATGATAGTGCAGTTGCGTCCACCCCAAGAATCGCTTGAGTTCGCGCTCGTAAAGTTTACGGCTATTAGGCGCTAGGTTGTTGCTGCGTAAAAATTCCAGTACTTTTACAAGGCGAATATCAGTCGGCGCAGCTATTTTTGCTGGTCTATCCCTCGGTGTTCGCTGCTCCATACATACAGCTTCATCATTTAAGGGAATAAGTTTGATCTGTGGTAGGTTGTCAAACTGGGAGTTATTTGCCATATCGCGGCGATCGCCTGGAAGCACGGTGGAAGTAACACCCCAAATTGTATGCGACTTCAGGTAGAATTTGCCCAAAGCAGAAGTTAAAAGTTGTTTGCCTCGTCACTAGATGTGTTTGTAAATCTTGTTAGTGAGGCATATCGTTTGAAATCTGTAGAGGAGTTGGTTATGGCAAGTGTCCGATTCTAGCCGCCAATATTGGACACTTAATCTAAAACAGT
>NZ_CAWUDO010000246.1:0-2498 GCF_963920935.1 Nostoc sp. CCY 9925
CCTTTTCCTGCACCCTCTTGACAAAAGTGCAATCACTCTAACCTCTTACCGATGCCGCAACGGTCATGATATCGATTAAGTTATGCCGCTTCGTGCGATCTATTCGTGGGTCTTCTAACACGGCAAAATGGTCAGCAATTGTGATTTTAGGCTTGAGTTTCACGCAAACTGAGGCTTTTCTCTACTTTTATTCTGACTTTACCATTAATGCCTGATCGCTTTACCTCCCTGACACAAGCGATTAAACTTCTTTAAGTATATATGTACTACATTTAGATGCGTTCGCCCTACCCCACCCCCCGTGCAATTTTGACTGGAGTTAATTTTGGCTGGAGTTTGTTTTGTTGTCTTGATTTGTGAGCGAAGTAATTGAACTTGGTCGGGAGAAACCCAACACGAAGGTGAAGTAAGAGTATAAATGTTGGTAGTTCCAAGACGTTCTTGTATTTCAATCATTCCTGCGGCTACTAAAAGCTTGATGGCATTTTTGGCAGTTTTCAGAGCCATGTAACAATGTTTTGCCATGTTAGGAATAGACTCAAAACAACCACTGACACCTGCTCTTCTTTGGATATGCGCGTATAACCTAAATTCTTCAGATTCGAGAGGATAATCATCAAAGAAACCTGGAATAAAAACTCCAAAATCTGGACGATTATTTAATTCATTTACTGCTAAACTCATGATGATACACCTCACTAAATAATTTCTTTTCCCTCGGTTTACTATTGCTAATCGAGGGATTTGTTTTTAATCAGCAATCGGATGTGCAAATTCTTTAAAGCGCAGTTGTTCAAGAAGTTCATCTCATTAATTTGAAATTAGATAATAGGTACAGTAATGACTAATAAAGCACCTCAAACTGAATACGATTCGCCCTGGAAGCAGATGTTGCAGTTGTATTTTGAAGACTTCATGCAATTTTTCTTTCCTCAAGCCCATGCTCAAATTGATTGGAGCAGAGGTTTTGTATTTCTTGACCAAGAACTCCAGCAGGTAGTCCGGGATGCGGAATTAGGAAAGCGACTGATTGATAAATTGGTGAAAATCTATTGCATCGGGGGTGAAGAAGAATGGCTGTTGATCCATATTGAAGTCCAAAGCCAAGAAGAAACCGATTTTCCCAAGCGTATGTTTGTATACAACTACCGGATTTTCGACCGTTATAATCGCTCTGTTGCATCCCTGGCGGTACTGGGAGATGAGAATATAAAGTGGCGACCGAATCAATTTGGTTATGAATTGTTTGGTTGCACAGTTGATTTTCAGTTTCCTGTCATCAAGTTGTTAGATTATCAACAACAGATATCGGAGTTAGAAGCCAGCCGTAATCCTTTCGCTACAGTAGTAATGGCTCATTTGGCAGCAATGCAAACCAAGAGCGACAGGTTACAACGCAAGCAACAGAAGCTGGCTTTGGTACGTCGGTTGTACGAGCAGGGGTTTAACCGAGATGCTGTGCTGAATTTATTCGGTTTTATTGATTGGATGTTGACATTACCATTAGATTTAGAACGAGAGTTTAAAACAGAAGTAGAACAACTGGAGGCACAACAGTCTATGCCGTACATGACATCATTTGAGCGAATTACCTGAATAGAGGGATTGTTAGAAGCAATTGAATTAGGCTTAGAACTAAAATTTGGTACTTCTTCACTTGGGGTGATGGATGAAATTTCCCAAATTGAAGATGTTGAACAATTACGAGCAATTAAAGAAGGTATAAAAACAGCGACTACAGTTGATGAATTGCGTCAAATCTACCAATCCTTTACAACTGACAATCCCCCAGAAAATTAGCATTGAAGAGTTGAATATTTGGTTTTCAAGGTTCAGAAGACTTTGAGTGCCTAAATTAAGCAAAATTTACGCACTCAACGAAATATTTTCATCACAGCCCTCAACAGGTCGATCAAACTTATCCGCCTCGTCACCCCAATAATCCCAGTCCTCTCTAGACGAACGTGCGAACATCTCCAGCTTGGTCATATCAGGACACAACTTCTCAACAAGTTCAAAAAACTGTTCGGGTTTGCGCGAATGCTCTCTGCGTGGTGCGTGTAGGATAGTTGACTCGTTCGTAAGTGTGCGCCCTGCAAAAGCCCTCACATTGCCACGAACAGCCAAAGCACAATGTTCGGTCGAGTTCCGCAACCAATGACCGACACCCAGATGTGTTTTAGTACCGTCTTTCGTAACTTTTTCCCAAGTCAGAATAGTCTTGAGGTCAAACCCCCATGCCTGTAGGCATTGAGCCGCTTCAATCATGTGATTATTCGTGAACCATAAAAACAGAACACAGCTAGTTGGATGGCATAACTCACGAATGGGCAGTGCCAAAATTTCTTCAGTCCGCATTGGTTGGTAGGGAATACGGTTACGGTGAGTTTTGTCTTGATTGCGGAGGCGGTAAAACCAGGGCGGATCTATAACAATGCATTGGCAGTAAACCAAAAAGTTTTTCTCCAAAGAGCGATCGCTAAAATATTTACATTTTT
>NZ_CAWUDO010000247.1:0-2494 GCF_963920935.1 Nostoc sp. CCY 9925
CAGGGTTCGGCAAGCTTATCCTTTAATTTCCGGCAATCTTTTCCTTTAAGTCACACAAACTAGGTTGCCAATATATACTTCAGTTTTCATATATGGGTAATTTATTTGGTAATGATTATCGTCTAGAGGAGAGAAGGGGGTAGTTGCGCGACGCGCAACTACCCCCTTCTACGTGATTATCATTTTTATTTGGTAAAAGCCATTTTGGCGATCGCCTTTCTTACAAACAGAGCGATCGCAATAAACAAATATCAGCATTTACTCAAATATAGATAAAAATATAGTTTTAAACCATATCATGACCGCTTTGAATCATATCTGAGTACAAAAGTTCTAAATTTGGACTGAAATTGAAGTGTTTGAATACTCCTAAATTTAATAATAGGTAATGCTAACCCAACAGCTTTGCGAATTGATTGTTGCCCATCACTAACAACTCCATCAATTGGTACATCCAAAGTATTAGTTACTTCTAATTTTACCCTCAAATATTTTTGAGTTTTTTTGATTGTCTCACTTGGATTTAACCAATGTATATTTAGTTTTATACAAAGCTTGAAATCAATTTCTTCTCAGCTCTTTAGCCTCACCGTCTTCGTCACACAGGTTTATTTCTGCGGGTTTACTAAACATTTCTGTGTCTTATTATTTACTTGTAATCGGTAATGATTGCGTAAGTATTTATACTACATTTTGAAGTGCGGAATGTGGGGTATAAATAATTTGCACAGAAATAACAAGGTACACCAAATCGATGGAAAATACGAGTCCCTTGCTGAAGAATTTATCTTTTTCGATACAATTTTTTTTCGTGCAGATGCTTTTATAAGCGATCGCTTTTTAATAGTGACTGTACGTCAATATTTTTTCCCGTTGAGAAATATTACAGAAATTGTGGGGTTTTGTACCAGAACTTCATGCAGACACCCGTGTGGTAGATGTGCATATCTCTAGAAAAGCGGACAAAGGTTGAATTCAACCCCAACCATCCAGAAGTTGCGCGCGCATGTCCTCCTGATTTAGCTGTTGAAATCAAGAGGGCTAGGATTTCCCACTCCATATCAGTTAAGTCTGTGGGGTAAGAGTTTCGCACCATAAGCAACTATGTAAATATACTTCTTCTGGTGTATTTACCTTTGCTTTAACTCCTTTCTCGTGGCTTTTAGATTTACTTTATAAATAGCCTATAATTCACACTACACAGCAAAAAATGACTACGCTCTAGGGGTAATAACAAAAAATAGAAAACCTATAGGTTAAATACGAAATCTTCTATTTAGATTGGTGTAAGCGGCGAAACAGCCATTTAAATGGCGAAAAAGAGCGATCGCTGTTTAGGCGGATAACATTAAACGGTAGTTCGATGGTAAAAGTAGTACCTTTACGTAATTCACTTTGCACATTCAAACTACCCTGGTGTACCTGAACAATTGCAGAGGCGATCGCCAATCCTAATCCAGAACCACCAGTGCTACGAGAGCGATCGCTATTCACGCGATAAAAGCGATCGTAAATTCGAGTTAGTTCTTTTTCTGGGATACCAATACCCGTATCATGAACCCGAATCACAGCATGATGGTCACTACAACCGAGGCAAACCGTAACCTCCCCTCCTTTGGGTGTATACTGAATTGCATTGACAATTAAATTAGAAACCAAACGATAAAGCTGGTCGTTATCACCGACAATATTTACTGGCTTATTTACCTTGATGCTAGATTGCAGCATTACGCCTGCCGCGGCTGCCATTGCTTCAAATTCCTCGACTAAATCGCTGACAATATCATTTAGACAACATTGTTCTAGTTGTACTGGCAAGTGTTGCCTATCTAAACGAGCCAATAATAATAAATCTACAACCAAAGTAATAAGTCGCTGATTCTGACGGTGGATAGTTCGCAGAATGTCCCGCGTTTCTTCTTCGTCCAGTTCCGACATTAAAAGCGCTGATTCCACCGTTGCGCCTGTTGCAGCCAAAGGCGTTCGCAATTCGTGTGCAACATCTGCTGTAAACTGTTGAATTTGTCGATAAGATTGATAAATTGGCTGCATAGCTAATCCTGATAGCCACCAACTAGCAACTGCAACCATACCCATTGCGATCGGCAATCCCAAACCTAAACTTAATTTCACACTATCCAGATAACGATTAAATTCTTCAAGACTTCGCCCCACTTGCATATAGCCCCAATCCCGATGATCTTGGGTGTGTAGCATTAAAGAATTTTGATGATAATCATTGCCTTTGTTGTCTTTGAGAAATAACCATTTTTCATTCCTGAAGACAGTAGACAGTCCTTCTGGATAATTGCCAGTAGTAGCAATCAAGCGTCCTGAAATATCAAAAAAACGCACATAGTAGTGATCTTTATTAACTACACCAAGAAAATGGCGTTTAGTATCTGACTGCTGTTGAGTACAACTGGCTCCAATTCTACATCAGGGCGGCCGCATCTTATTTACTAATAAAAATTAAAACAGATCTGAAAATGTC
>NZ_CAWUDO010000248.1:0-2476 GCF_963920935.1 Nostoc sp. CCY 9925
TCTTACATCAAGCGATGTGAATTGATTTTTTATTGTTTGTGAGAAATTTGCGTTGTGGTATAAGTGGCGATAACTCTTGTGCTGTTAGGGATTTTACGGAGTCACTCAAACTAAACTCAACCAATGCTCAGGCTTATCTGAATCGGGGTATAGCCTACCATCAACTTGGTCACGAACAAGCAGCGCTCGCAGATTTACAAAAGGCGGTTGAATACTTTGCCCAACAGGGAGAAACTAGAATCTATGACAAAGCTTTCTTATTACTGAAAAATTTACAGCAACAACTCTCATTTTTATCAGAAATTGCTCTAATCCCCAGAGACGCAAAGACTAAGGAATATGGAGTGAGTTCTTGAAACTATCTAATTATTGTCAAAAAGAACTTAAATACTGACCTAATTCCTCTAATGATGAAATGGAATCACCAGTAATGGCACAAGCACCAAAATTAACCACACCCAAAACCATATTTTTGGCTGACCGATAGAGTCTGGTTGCTGCAAAAGGGCATCTATTCTCTGTGTGACATGATTAGTTGGAATATGCTGGGCAAAAGCTGCACAAAAATTTACCTCTAGTAAAATTGGAGTATTGACAACCAAGAGTAAAGCCTCTGCCAATAACAGACTATCAACTTGCCTAGTTGCCCAATAATCAGCCCGTATTTCTCTTAAAAGTAACAACTCTTGCCATAAAGATTCTGTATGGGGCAACCAAGAGGTTAACTGACGTAGCCACCCCAAAAAGAAAAACCAACAGGTATCACGGTAGTGGCGATGTCCATCTTCATGGGCTAAAACTGCCTTGAGATGGACAGCATCTAAAGTATCTAATAATCTCTGACTGATGATTAACTCAGGTTCCCAGAAACCAACCAAAGCACAATAAACAATAGGCACATTCAGTAAGCGTGCTGGTGTACTGTGGACATAAACTATGGGATAAGTGCGAATTTGTTTTAGCATCTGGTTTGCCTGCCATACCAACTTCAGCCATAAGACACCTGCAAATCCTAAGAAACTAATAGCAAGTCCGTAACTAACCCAACCTTCCCATCCCAAAACCATAATATGTCCAGAAGGCCCCATGCAAAACACTGCAAATGTTGTGGTTAGCAGGAGTAATGGCGGCAACAGAAATAGCAACAATGCACGGGGAAAACGTTCTGTCCAGCTTCCTACACGGGATGACCAATGACATCTCAAGTACCAAGCTAGGATTAACGCCATCACTACCATCAACAGATGCATTACTTCTTCTCCCTGAGTTCACGAAGTGCTTGTATTTTTTGGGCGATCGCCTCAAACTGTTCCACACTGGCCTCATCAAGACTGTCAGCAAAAGCAGCTACAATCTCCGGCTTGCCCAATTCGAGAAATTTCTGCAACTGTTCATAAGCATCTATTGCCTGGGCTTCAGAATAAGAAATCAAAGGTCGCCAGATATATTGGCGGTGCTGTTTAATACATTCTAGCCAACCCTTATTGCTGAGACGATCCAGTATTGTTGCTACTGAGGAATAAGTTAACTCGCGTTCTGGGTCAGTAATGATCCGTTCATGCACCTCTTTGACTGTGGCAGAATCCAGAGAGTAAATAATGTTTAAAATCTCTGCTTCTAATGGGCCTAATTTCAGTTTTTTGGGACGGTAATTTGGCAGAGAACTCATCTTTTTTTAGTATGTTTTAACTAGATTAACCAGAATTTATTTATGATAAATTCGCTTTAAAACTTCATAACTAACTTTGACAAGTTGTCAGACTTAAATCTGACAACTTGTCTTTTGACATTTCACACCGACTGACTTAAGGTCGGAGGGGATTTTTAGCTTCAGTTGGCTTAATTTTTTCCAGAAATTGAAGCTCATTAAAATCTTGATTAAACCTCCAAGTATTCATTAATTAAGGAATACGCATATTTCAACTCAATCAATAAAATTTACCAAACATTCAATCTCTTCTGAGAAAGCAATTATCTTTAGCCAGATTATCTAGAACCAATAGCAAGCAGTCTATCTATAATTTATGGTGAGATTTTTAAAAATGTCAAAAGACAGACTGTCATTCTTTTCTCTGACATTTAGTCAAACTAAAAAATCTAGAAAAAAGTTAAAGAATATCCAGATAAATCTTTATTGAATACATTATTTGAAGAATATATTTGTTAACTTTAGCTAAGTGCAAGATATTTGCACCGATTGAGGAGAGAGGGAGGGAAGGCATTCGTGAAAATTTAAGATAAAGTGCCTTTTGTCAATCAATCAAAATACTTAAAACAGCCTTAGTAAAAATTTTGACAGTTCCCTTGCTGGTTTTAAAATGAAATTGGACGATCAAAGCTGACACGCCCTAGCTTATGCAAGACTTTAGACAAGAAATAAATGCCAGAGCTTCTATGGATTTGGAACAGCGAAGGACTTGGTCCCGGATTTCTCACAAACTCAGAAAAAACCGGAGCGTAAAACTGATAAAATGTA
>NZ_CAWUDO010000249.1:0-2283 GCF_963920935.1 Nostoc sp. CCY 9925
ATATCTGCTGTATCCATAGTGGTTCGCCCTTTTGGCAAAACTTTTTGGTTTACTGTTACTTTGCTTTCAGGTAAGGAAATTAACGCATGATTACTACAATTGATACCCAGCAGCAAGCCTATGTAATTAGTAGCAAAATAGATAAGATAGGAGAGATTAAAAGGTACTTTGTTTTACCTTCATATTATCTGCTAGTCTGCTTGAGACAGTTAGCTCAAAAGAATAAATTGATAAACCGAAAGCTCAAATTCTCCTATAACTACAGAAAATTCCACTTTGCTATATCGTACTTTGTCTGTTTTCACCCAGCGTAATTGAACAATGTTATTTGCACCAACTACATAAACTCCTTCTAACTGACCTCGTTTCACTAAAGCACTCTGGGGAATCATAATGACTGAGTGACTTCAGGGGGCAGTTTCATGCGCCCGAACATTCCCGGCATTAAATTTGTGGCTTTTTTAAGGGCTATTTTGGCAGTAAAACTACGACTGTTGGGGTTTGCAGAAGGAACAATTTGATTTACTTGTCCGCGCACAGAACGCTTGAGAGCATCTAGCTGCACTTCCACTTCATCTCCTTGTTTCACCAAGGACTTCATTGACTCTGGTACTGCAACGCTAAACTGCAAGCGATCGCTACTTTCCAATGTCACTAAAGGTTGTCCAAAACCGACTATTGCACCTACTTCTGTATGTTTCTTAGTGACGACTCCTGGAAATGGTGCTTTAACAATGCTGCGGTTTAAGTTAGCAATCGTTGGCTTTACTTCTGCTCGTGCTTGCTGAACTTGGGAGAGCGCCTGTTTTACTCCTACTCGTGCTTGCTGGACTTGGAGGCTTGCCTGTTTTACGGCAGTTTTGGCTTGCTCAATTTCTCGCTTGGCTTGTTCAATCCCAGCTTTTGCCTGTTGAATGCGAGCTTCAATTAATGCTACCTGTGTATTGGCTGTATCTAGTTGTAATTGGCTGACTGCACCATCTTTTCGCAGCATAGCCATGCGTTGTTGATTTAACTGAGCGTCAGCTAGTTGTGCTTGTACTTCGTGCAATTTGGCTTCGGCTTCTTGTTGACGAACTTCTGCTTGATTGAGTTGTGCTAGAGCTTGAGTTTTGTTTGCTAGGGCTTGAGTTTCGGCGGCAGTCGCAACTGTTACACCTGCCTGGGCTTGGGAAATCACAGCCGATGCTTGATTGCGTTGTACCTCGGTATCTTTGACATCAATAATGGCAATGATTTGACCTGCTTTAACTCTGTCGCCTTCTTGCACTGGCAAAGTTTTAATCTGTCCCATAACTCGGCTAGTAGTAGTAACGGTTTCTACCGCTTCTAACGTACCATTCAAGGAGATTCTACCCAGACTGAATGCTTTCTTGGTCAGGGGCGCTTTTACTTCTATAGGTTTGATAGTGTTAGTTATAGTAGCAGTAGATTCCGCAGAAGTAGAAGAAAAGGATAAAACGATAGCTCGCAAGCCTGTGATTGCTAAAAGGGCTGCTAAAAAAAACATATCGTATTTCATTCGCTTACCTTTGCTGTGATACTAACCCAAGACGAATTAAGGCGATTATTTACTAAGGAATTTCTCTACCCCGCGCGATCGCCTATGGCGGGCGAAACAGCGCCATCGCACTCTATTTGGCATCACGCAGATGTCGATCCAGCACTGGCAACCTTCCTTGAATTATTTAAGAAATTTCTGCTCTTGAGCGCGATCCCAGTGTTATCTGGAGGTCACGCTCAAGAGGAGAAATCAAGATTTTATCTTTAGCAATCAAATTATGAGAAAAATACTGGAGTATAGAAAATTTAATCGTCATAAATTTGAAGAGTTTCACCGTTGGCACGAGTAATACTCAGGGCTTTGAACTCATTGTCGTCATAGTTGCCAACGACGGTGACTTTTTCTCCTACAGAGAGGTTAATGGGTTGTCCTAACTGAGGTTCTGCCTCAATGATGATTTGTCCCTTACCATCGTTGAGAATGAACTCGTCATCTAAAAGCTTAGTAACTTGGCCGGAAATACTGGTAACACGAGCGTTTGGCAAATTCTCAATTTGGTTTGGCGCTTTCTGCGCTCCCACCTCAAAAGGCATGAGCAACGCAAACAAACCCGTTAGGACGATACTGGGTATAGGATTGAAATTCATTGGTTAAATCTTCCAATCTGACGTGTAATTGACGCTTATTTTCAGATTGCCAGATAAAAGTAACAAGAAGGTAACAGCTCAGGGCGGCCGCATCTTATTTACTAATAAAAATTAAAACAGATCTGAAAATGT
>NZ_CAWUDO010000250.1:0-2281 GCF_963920935.1 Nostoc sp. CCY 9925
GGTGCGGCTCGTTTCTGGTAAGAGCCTCTAGAAAATAGAGGGGTATGACCAGAGTATATTCTGAAAGTCACTTTCAAAATATATAACTGTTCTTTTGATGTAGGTGAGCCAAGTAACCTAGAAAGGCAAGTCCTACCCTTGAGGAGACAAGTGACTCCCTACCTGCCCACAGTGAGCATACTCGGAATTATGCAGGCTGAAGCTGGGAACAGGGCGCAATCAGTTGTAAAACAAGCAGGTAACAACACTGGCGCTAATGGGGGGATGACATGGGTAAAATAAGTCCTAAAAAAGTGTCTGAGTCTGAAGCTACAACCTGGAACCAAAATGTAGACTTCATCCTCTAAACTCTCGCAGCATAACGTTGCAATAGCTGCAATCTCCGAGAAGAGGATAGACAAATTGGACTGCCCTAAATCATCAATCAATCAAAAGAACGGAACGAGTAAAAACGATATAAAGGTCTGGGGAAAGGTCGAAAACCCCGGTAGGTATGACGAGATACTGAATTCCTTTACATCGGGTAGGACAGAGCGTAACTGCTCTGAGGTATTCAGAAAACGCAATTTGGAGTAGAGCATGATTGGACGCAGTATAAAAACTAGCGAATCTTGGAAATTACTACCCTGGAAGAAATTTCGGGTGAATCTTTTCCGCTTACAAAGAAGAGTGTTTAAAGCTGTTCAGGCTGGAGACAAGCGAAAAGCGAAATCCCTACAAAAGCTTATTCTGAAATCTCGTGCAGCTAGGTTTCTGGCGATTCGTCAAGTAACACAACTAAACGCTGGTAAAAAGACCGCAGGAATTGACGGTAAAACTGCATTAACCCATGAGGAAAGATTCAACCTGGAATTATTACTCAGACAGTCAAATTGGTATCACAACAAATTACGTTTGATACCAATTCCCAAAAAAGACGGTTCTACCAGATTTCTGAAGGTTCCTACTATTGCAGATAGAGCCTGGCAATGTCTAGCCAAATTTGCCCTAGAGCCAGCACACGAAGCAACATTTCATGCCAATAGCTACGGATTTAGAACTGGGCGCTCTGCCCATGATGCCCAAACGCAAATATTTGAAAATCTCAAAAGCACCGTTAACGGAATCAACAAAAGAATCCTTGAGTTAGACATAGAAAAATGCTTCGACCGGATTAATCACTCCACCGTCATGAACAGCTTAATTGCCCCTTCCGGGTTAAAACTAGGTATATTCCGATGCCTCAAAGCTGGAATAACACCTGAGTTTCCAGAACAAGGTACATGTCAAGGTGGCGTGGTAAGCCCATTATTAGCCAACATCGCTCTAAATGGTATCGAAAAACTACATAAGTACAAAAACCAAGACCCAAGACACTCTGACCCATGCGTAAGATACGCAGATGACATGGTGTTCTTTCTTAAACCAGAAGACGATGAAAAGCTTCTACTTGACAAAATTTGCCAATTCCTAGCAAAAAGAGGATTAAAAGTAAGCGCGAAAAAGACTAAGCTAACCGCTTCGACAGATGGGTTTGACTTTCTCGGCTGGCATTTCGAGGTACAGCAAAACGGAAAATTCAGAAGTATTCCCTCAGAGGATAACTTCAAAGCTTTCCGCAAGAAGGTCAAGAAAATCGTCAATAGCTCGAACTATGGCGCCAAGGTAAAAGCTGCAAAGCTTGCCCCAATAGTCAGAGGATGGAGAAACTACCACAAATTCTGTAAAATGGACGGTTCCAGATTTTCACTATGGAACATGAGCCACAGAACCCTCCAGGTATTCAACAGGGAAACAAAACTCGACCTCCACACTAGCAAAGTACTGCTAAACAAGGCGTTTCCATCGGTTCCCTACTCCCAGAACCGTCACATCAAAGTCAAAGGAAATAAATCCCCTTATGACGGAGATACAGTTTACTGGAGCAAACGCAACAGTAAATTATATGACGGTATAACCTCAAAACTATTAAACAAGCAAAGCCATACATGTGATTACTGTGGTATGAAGTTTACAAGTGAAGAACGAGTACACTTACACCACATTGACGGTAATCATGATAACTGGAAAGGCTCTAATTTAATAGCAGTCCACGAAAGTTGTCACGACTACATCCACATGAGCAAAAAGGAAGTAGAGATTATTAATTCTTCTCAATCACAAAATCTTGTAATTAAGAGATTGGGAAGGAGAGATAAAGGAAACTAACCTTAAGAATATCGGAAGCTGGATGCAGCGAAAGCGGCACGTCCAGATTTAACAGAGAGGTGCGAGGGGTAATATCCTCCATCGACTCTACCAA
>NZ_CAWUDO010000251.1:0-2267 GCF_963920935.1 Nostoc sp. CCY 9925
TTTTCTTTCCCCCTTTCCCCTTCCCCTTTTCCCCAAAACCCGACAAGTATTGGGTACTATAGAGCAATACAGACAGCTAATTTGCAACATTCTTACTGAACACACTAAGATTCCTTACTCTTACGGCAATATTCAGCATGAAACTATTTTTGATAAAGAAGAGGATCGATATTTGGTAATGATTCTTGGTCGAGAACCAGTGCCAGAACTTTCTCCAACTGCGACTCGCCGCGTGCATGGCTGTCTGATTCACGTTGATATTATTGATGGTAAAATTTGGATTCAACGTGATGGTACCGAAGAAGGAATTGCAACAGAACTTGTCAAGGCAGGTATACCAAAGGATCGGATTGTATTAGGATTCCGGTCTGAGGAACTCAGGAAAGATTCAGAATTTGCTGTTGCATAACCAATTCAATGAGCAGCAATAATATAGTATTGTGCTTGAATTGTATCTATTGCTTTTGACTGCTCAACCATTACTATCCTAATATTTGCCAAAATAGCAACTTTGTTTAGTCAAAGGTAAGATGACAAACCTGTTAGAAAGCGATCGCTTAATAATTCGCAGTTGGATACCCGAACGCGATGCTGAACAAGCATTTGCTATTTATAGTGACCCAGAAGTTACCTATTTTCTTGGTAATGGTTCTCGTGTGACGAGCATTGAGTCACAGCGTCAGCGCTTAGTGGAAAACATCGAGCGATGGCAACGACGCAACAATGGTAGTGGATCTTGGGCAATTATCGAAAAGGCAACCACAACAATTGTGGGAACCATTCTTCTCAAACAATTGCCCGACAAAGATGGCTTAGCTACTCAAGATTATGAAGTAGGCTGGCACTTACGGCGAGCATCTTGGGGTAAAGGGTATGCAACCGAAGCAGGACGAGGTATGCTCAACTACGGATTTAATGTCTTGAATTTGCCAATAATTTATGCAGTAGTCAAGCCAGAAAATCATGCGTCAATCCGTGTAACTCAAAGACTAGGTATGAAGCCAGTAGGGCGAACAAAAAAGTATTACGGTATCGATCTGCTCCTGTTTGAACAAAATGCATCTGAAGGTAGGGAGTAGGGAGTGGGGAGTGGCGAGGTTGGGAGATGCGGAGGTGGGGCGATGGAGAGATGCAAAAGTGGGGGGAATAAGCAATGACAAATGACAAATGACAAATAACTAATGACAAATGACAAATAACTAATGACAAATGACTAAAAAATGGTTCCGAATTGGAATAGCGGGTGTATTTCTGATGTCACTTGCCTTACGGTTTTGGGGACTGGAGAGATTTAACACCCTTGTATTTGATGAAGTTTATTTTGCCAAATTTGGTAATAATTATCTCACGCATACGCCATTTTTTAATGCTCATCCGCCACTGAGTCAATATATTATTGGTATTGGCATTTGGATTGGCAGTCACATTCCTTTTTGGCACGACACGGTAAATGGGCTGACAGGTTCATTGCGATCGCCTTGGACTTATCGTTGGTTGAATGCCCTTACTGGCTCATTTATTCCTTTAGTTGTAGCTGCGATCGCTTATCAATTAAGTTATCGTCGCAGCTTTGCTTTGCTTGCAGGTTTTTTTACTGCTTGTGATGGCATATTTCTTGTTGAATCTCGCTATGCCCTAAACAATATTTATATCGTTATTTTCGGTTTATTAGGGCACTGGTTTTTATTATTAGCATTGGATAACCAAAACCAACGACGTTCATTTTGGTTAATTCTTGCTGGCATTAATTTTGGCGCTTCAGTCGGTACTAAATGGAATGGTTTATGGTTTCTTTTAGGTGCTTATCTTATTTGGATAGCAGCCTTGGTAATTCAAAAAATGCATTCTTTTTCTAACTCCGAACTTCTGCCATCATTGAGCATGGGGCATGGGACACTTGTACTGAAAGAAGCCGAAGTATTGGACATGGAAAGAGGCAGGGGGGCAGAAGGGAAGAGCGGCACAAGAGAAAGACTTACTGCAACTTCCTCTATGCCCCTCCACCCCTATGCCTCTATGCCCCTGGCTTCTTCATCTCAGACGCCACTCCAAAACCTAACTCAATTAGATGCTTTCCAGATGTTATTTTATCTAGGAATAATTCCAGCTTTTATCTATAGTATTATCTGGATTCCTCACCTTCAATTAGATAAAACATACGGATTTATCGCAGTACATCAGCAAATTTTGAAGTTTCACTTGCATTTGGGTGGTAATAGTTCAGACGTGCATCCTTATTGTGCTGCCTGGTATAAATGGCCTTTGAT
>NZ_CAWUDO010000252.1:0-2214 GCF_963920935.1 Nostoc sp. CCY 9925
CCCGAAAACAAATCTGATTTAGCAATAGATACTTACGACGATGACGATGGCGATGATGACGATGACGACGATGATTGTTACTAACTATTAATTACTGAAGAATGAAGTTAATAAATTAGCTTCATTCTTATTTCGTTTAGAGGATCATGAAGCGAACACAGAAATACTCAAAAGCCTGCCAAGTATTAAAAGTTCCACATCAAACTCAAGAGGAGCTTTATGCAGAATTAAATCGTCTGGGGTGGTATTGGCAGGCAGCAAAGAAAGAATGGGAACGCGATGATACCCCAGCCAAGGAAGCAACGAAACTAATTAGAGTTCGTGTTTGGGCGAATAAAGACAAGGTAGAAGATGCAGCAGAATTATTCATCGAAAGCATCGAAGGGATGGGACTAAAGCTATTAGAAAAATCCAATCCATACCCCTGCCGTCCGCCCAATCAACTGGAGAGCCGAGTTTATTTGACTTTTGAAGATATCGACGAGTAACTGATAATGAACGCTGACATTGACGCGCTGATTGCTAATGCCAATATCCGGCTCAAACAGCAAAGAATTAGCATCAGAAAGGCACGGTGCTTGGCTGAGACTGCGCGGTACTTTCCCTCCCAAGCCAGGAGCAAAAGAAGACAGACCCAGCCGCCAAAGAATTTACCCAGGCATCAGCGCCACGCCGGAGGGGGTGAGAATTGCCGAAAAAGAAGCTTTCAAAGTTCGGTTATCTTTGGACGAGAAGAATTTTGATTGGCAAGTTTACACTCGCCATCATAATCACGATATCCACTTACCTAGCACCGTGGGTGAGTGGATTTTATTGTTTGAGGAAGATTACTTTAATCGGCGCCGCAAAGACCAGCAAACGCTGACGACTTGGAAAACAGAATACCAAGCAGTATTTCGGCGGTTGCCACCAGATGAACCTTTAAATGCTGAGATTTTGAGGCAGACGATTCTCACCACTCCGCCAGACACCAAAACCCGCAAGCGTTTTTGCATCTGCCTGGGAGCTTTGGCGAAGTTCGCCGAAGTTCAAGTTGAAGTTAAAACGCTAAAAGGAGACTATAACCCCAAAAAAGTTGCACCCAGACAAATTCCAGATGATGCGGTAATTGTTGAATCCTTTCATCAAATACCTGCTGCACCGTGGCGCTGGGTATACGGCATGATGGCGACTTATGGCTTACGCAATCATGAAGTATTCCGTTTAGATTTAGAGGCATTTCAAAATAGTCATATTTGTACAGTCATCGAAGGCAAGACGGGCAGTCGGCGCGTTTGGCCTTTTCATCCAGAGTGGGTAACCGAATTTGATTTGCACGATATTAATTTTCCCGCCGTTGACTTATCGCGCTCTAATGCCAGCTTGGGAGGAGGAACCGTATGTCATTACTTTAGAAAGTACAAGATTCCTTTTGCAGCTTATAACCTGCGCCATGCCTGGGCAATTCGCACGTTAGAATACGGTTTAGAAATTTCTCTAGCTGCCCAGCAAATGGGACATTCTCTCAAAGTCCACAGCGACTTATACCATCACTGGATATCAGAAAAACAGCACCAGAGGGCTTTTGAACTGCTGCTAAAACGCAGTGACAGACCCCGCCCCCCGGTTGTGAATCTGCCTGAGTCGTGATTAATTTGAGTTATATAAATTGATGCACCCCAAAAGCAGACAGCACAAGATTTTTAGGATGATTGACCGTGAAAATAAGCAAAGAACCGGCGTCGTCGGGACGGGCTGAAAATCCTCGTGTCACCAGTTCAAGTCTGGTTCCTGGCATCTCATTCAACCCCTTGAAATCGTTAGATTTCAAGGGGTTTTTACTTTATCAGCCCTGAAAAATTGAGGACAAACGTTCTAAGTCTTGAGGTAAATTGTGGACGTTTTTAGATAGCTTTAGACACAAATTGGGTGTAAAAAGCTAGAGCACAGGAGTAATTACACCTTACATCAGCTAAAATGATTGACAACCACTAACCCTCTTCTGTCACTCTCCGGGAGGGCGATCGCTAGAAGCCTCATGAGACAATCAATACAAGCTATACTATTAGAAAAAAATAGGCCTTGTATTTGTTATTAGAAAATAATCGTGCTATCGCTTGCTATACAAAAGCTCTAAGATTCAGAAATGGCAAATGTTTTCGGAAAGTGACAGAAGAGGGCTAAGTAAGTGGGCATCAAAAAAGTCAGCTATGTTAAGATATATAATACGGAGAG
>NZ_CAWUDO010000253.1:0-2164 GCF_963920935.1 Nostoc sp. CCY 9925
GAAGAAAGATATAATAAATTAAGATACTTCAAACTTCACTCCATCAAACATCCGAGGGATAAGCCTCAAGCTTGATTATGTCGGTGCTAACTCACCTCTTACCGGATTCAAAAAACCTGAAACTTGAGAGTTGGCTTGTTGATAAAATAAAAACAAAGATTTGGTTGATTGTTTCCGCAATCAGAACAGTAGTTAATTGTCCAGTTTGTAACCAAGCAACTCACAGAATTCATAGTCGCTACGAGCGCTTCTTAGCAGACTTGCCTTGGGCTGATTACAGCATTACCCTACAGTTGCGAGTGCGAAAGTTTTTTTGCATCAACGCTAATTGTAAACGTCGCATTTTTACAGAAAGGCTCAACAGTGTGACCGCACCTTGGGCGCGAAGGACTCTGCGTTTAGCGCAACGACTGAGCGCAATTGGTTTATCTCTGGGTGGTGCAGCGGGGGTAAGACTCTCAGAGCAATTGGGGGTAACAACTTCTCGCAATACACTATTAAATTTAGTCCGCTCAATCCCACTACCACCAATCGTAACGCCACATACTCTTGGGGTAGATGACTTTTGTTTTCGCAAATGCAAAACTTACGGCACAGCATTGATTGACCTGGAACATAGCCGACCAATCGCTCTACTCAAAGACGCAAAAGCTGAAACCTTAGCAGAATGGTTAAAAGCTCACCCTGGTATCAAAATCGTCTCACGAGATCGGTCAAAAACTTATGAAAGTGGTATTCGCCAAGGAGCGCCAGAAGCCATTCAGGTTGCAGACCGTTTTCACTTATTACAGAACTTAGCTGAAACACTTAACGAAGTTTTCGCTACACATCATCAAGCTCTCAAAACCGTCGATGAAGCATACAGTCTTTCATCAGTAACCCAAACAGACGGTACTGTAGTTGTGCGAGTACCACGACCAACCCGTGAACAACAGGCACTACAATTAGCAGAACAAAGCCGTGCCAGACGAATTGCTATCCATCAGCAAGTTTGGGACTTACATCACCAGGGTTGGAGTGGAAAAGCTATAGCCCGTCAAGTAGGGATTGGTGTAACAAGTGTATTCCGCTATCTACGTACTCCCACCTTTCTAGAACCAAATCGGCGAAGAAGCCGAGGTCGAAGTATCTTAGTTCCGTACCATGAATATATCCTTAAACGCTGGAATGAAGGTTGTCATGAAGGCTTAATTTTGTTTAAGGAAATTCAACAGCAGGGTTACAGAGGAAGTTATGATACTGTAGCTCGTTACACACGACGTATCCGTACTGTCCAAGAAATCAAGCCAAGAAAACGGTATTCGGTTAAGTCTTTACCAAAAATCACTCAACCCAAAAAACTTTGTCTCACGCCTCGTCGTGCTGTATGGCTAGTGCTGCGGAAACCGGAGTCGCAACAGCCAGAAGATGAGGAATTGATTGCACTACTAACAGCACAACATCCAGATTTAGCTGAAGCTATTCAGTTATCGCAAGGCTTTACCTGCATTGTGCGCCAACGGCAGCATTCACAACTTGATCCTTGGCTCACTCAAGCTCTCATGAGCAATCTGACTGCTTTTCGTCGCTTTGCTAAACGATTGCGTGAAGACTACGACGCGGTGAAGGCGGGTGTAACTATGTCAGTTAGTAATGGCCCCGTTGAAGGGCATATTAATCGACTGAAAATGTTAAAACGACAGATGTATGGTCGCGCCAAGATAGACCTACTTGAGCGACGATTTTTGTTGGCTACCTGAAGGATAAGGTTTCACACTTTAAACTTTTTGCTATTAACTCCAAACTTAATTATGAGCTATAGAAATCAGTTCATTTGGCAAAGAGCAGTTCAACTTGCCATCAATTGCTATAAATTTACACGCCTATTTCCTCAATCAGAATTGTATGGCTTAACCAGCCAAATTCGACGTTCTTCTGTATCTGTAGCATCTAATATAGCAGAAGGCTATGGAAGACGTTCAAAGCCAGAATACATACAGTTTTTACATATTGCTTTAGGCTCTTTGAGAGAGCTAGATACGCAATTAATCATTGCCAGAGAAGTAGAGTTAGCTGACAAAAACCTTTTCACTCCTCTATTGAATGAGGTTGAGGAAATGCAAAGTATATTAGTTGCTAGCTTAAACAAACTCAAAGCTTGAATTTATTACTTCTACCCTTCCGA
>NZ_CAWUDO010000254.1:0-2163 GCF_963920935.1 Nostoc sp. CCY 9925
TTCACCCTCAGAAGGTCAACGTTCACCCTCAGAAGGTCAACGTTCACCCTCAGAAGGTCAACGTTCACCCTCAGAAGGTCAACTTTCACCCTCAGAAGGTCAACGTTCATCCTCAGAAGGTCAACGTTCACCCTCAGAAGGTCAACTTTCATCCTCAGAACTCGGAACTACGCAATATTTTATATCCAGACTTAAAGAAAACGAACAACGTAACCTCCGCACGGTGTTAATTTTCGATCAATTTGAGGAATTTTTCTTTATTTACACCGAACCAGCGCAAAGGAAGCAATTTTTTGAGTTTCTGGGAGAATGTCTGAATGTTTTATCGCTGAAAGTTATCTTATCGCTGCGGGTGGATTACATCCATTACTTGCTAGAGTGCAATGATTTGCCCAGCCTGAAGATTATAGGCAATGACATTCTCAGTAATAACGTGCTTTACAAGTTGGGTAACTTCTCACCTGATGATGCCAAGTCAATTATCCAGCGTTTAACGGAAAATACTAGTTTTCGTTTGGAACCGGCTTTAGTTGAACAACTCGTGCAAGACTTAGCCGCAGAATTGGGTGAAGTGCGTCCCATTGAGTTACAGGTTGTGGGGGCGCAGTTGCAAACGGAGAACATTACAACTCTGGCAGAATATCAGCAACGCGGCACTAAAGAAGAACTAGTTAAGCGTTATCTAGAAGAAGTTGTTAAAGATTGCGGTGTGGAAAATCAGCAAGCGGCGGAATTATTACTGTATTTGCTGACAGATGAAAAAGGAACTCGGCCGCTTAAGACTCGTGCTGAGTTGGAACGAGATTTACAGGAGTATTTCTCGGAGATCCCCCCAACCCCCCTTAAAAAGGGGGGCTTAATTTCTTTCACCCCCTTATTAAGGGGGTCGCCGAAGGCGGGGGGATCGAAAACCCCCTTATTAAGGGGGTCAACCCAGGCGGGGGGATCGGAAAATAGGGAGGATAAAGCTTTTGAAATCAGCAAATTAGATTTAATATTAGAAATTTTTGTCCAATCTGGGTTGGTGGTTTTGTTACCAGAGAATCCTTTTGACCGCTATCAACTGGTGCATGACTACATTGCCGGGTTTATCCGCCAGCAACAGGAACCGAAGTTAAAGCAGGTAATGGCAGAACTGGATAAGGAACGAGAACAAAGAAAAATTAGTGAGACAAAACTGAATAAAGTTCTCAGACGCGCCCTTTTTAGTTCCATCGCCGCAGGTTTAGGATTTGCTGCTTTAGCAGCGGCAACATTTCAGTGGGCAGTAGAGGCAAATGTTAGTCAAATTAACGCCATCAATAATTCTTCAGAAGCCTTTGCTATCTCTGGACAACATCCAGATGCTTTAATAACAGCCTTAAGAGCAAGTAGCAAACTCAAGCATACACTTTGGGCACAGCACGAAAGCGATACCCTAATGCACGCTGTGTTAACTTTACAGCAAGCGGTTTATTTAAAGCCAAATGAGAAGAAAGAAAATCGAGCGATCGAGGTTAATACTTTAGAAGGGCATAGTAAGACGGTCACTAGCGTCGCCTACAGCCCCAATGGACACCAGTTAGCTTCTGCTAGTTGGGATAACACCATCAAACTCTGGGATATCAGCAGTGGCAAACTTCTCCAAACCTTAACTGGTCACAGCGATACAGTCAATAGCGTCGCCTACAGCCCCAATGGACACCAGTTAGCTTCTGCTAGTTGGGATAACACCATCAAACTCTGGGATATCAGCAGTGGCAAACTTCTCCAAACCTTAACTGGTCACAGCGATACAGTCAATAGCGTCGCCTACAGCCCCAATGGACAACAGTTAGCTTCTGCTAGCGCTGACAACACGATCAAAATCTGGGATATCAGCAGTGGCAAACTTCTCCAAACCTTAACTGATCACAGCGATACAGTCAATAGCGTCACCTACAGCCCCAATGGGCAACAGTTAGCTTCTGCTAGTGGTGACAAGACGATCAAAATCTGGGATATCAGCAGTGGCAAACTTCTCCAAACCCTTACTGGTCACACCAGTGCAGTCATTAGCGTCGCCTACAGTCCCAATGGACAACAGTTAGCTTCTGGTAGTTGGGATAACACCATCAAAATCTGGAATGTCAGCAGTGGTAAATTCCTCAAATCCCTTATTGGTCATAGCAATACGGTCAATAG
>NZ_CAWUDO010000255.1:0-2143 GCF_963920935.1 Nostoc sp. CCY 9925
ACATTTTATCAGTTTTACGCTCCGGTTTTTTCTGAGTTTGTGAGAAATCCGGGTTATAGCGAGATGGGGGAATATCGTTCTTATCACACCAATTACTGGGGAAAATGTGATGAATATCGAGTTTGCGCTCCTCCCAATCGGTTTCATCCAAATCTCGTATTGCAACTTTCCAGAAGAAGTCTTGAGCGCCTTCACGCTGAACTAAAACATTGATCCCTTTGTATGCAGCGCTATTGCGGGAACGTAAAGTACCTAACCGCGTAGGCTGGAAGTTAGCATCCCTAACAGTTGAAGGTTCTTCCTTGCCACCCTCAATCCAGTCTATAAGTTCCTGGATGTCCAGAGCTATACGAGTTTCAACTGCCCCGCCGTACAATTCGCCGAGGATACCACACCAAAACCAACGAGCGATTTTATCGTAGATTTTCGGTTCAAGCCAGCGATCGCCAAGGAATGCCATGACCACGGCAAGCGGAACAAGTTGGGTACGGTAGGGTAAATCGTTGGTAGAGAAAAACGATTCTTGACGTAGAAATTTAGCTGCTTTCCAGTAACCCTCTGTAAGAGGCTGTTTCCATTTTTGGTAAGCATCTAGAGGTAAAGACAAAACTGCTTCGCGCTTGGCAGTCACACCTGTTATTTGCTTGCCAGTTTTTCCCGCCTTTAAGTCTTCCCTTCGTTTATCCCAAGTATGCAGTAGTGTCAATCCTTGAAGAAACTCAGTAGGTTGAACCTCGCGTAATAAACTTTGCTTTCTTAGATGCGGTTGAGTACCTTCGATACCTTCGTGAGCATTACCAAACCATTCATCCCGCAGGTTTACATTATCAATAGCGTAAGTGGCAGTCATGAGTTCAAATACCGAGAGGGAAACACCTCCGGTATTGACTTTCTCAAAGACAAGGCAGACTGCTTCTTTCTTGTTTTCCTTGCTGAGTTCAATGATCGGAATGTTATAGTTACGAAATTCATTCACAACCTGTTTACGGAATTGAGCATATCGCCCGAACTTTGTAACGTCGTAGGCAAGCAATCCCTCCTCCCACTCATCAGAGTTAAGGAGCTGGTTACAAGGAAAGTAAAAGTTCTCATATTCCTTTTCTGGAGTGCTGAGATCCAGCTTTAAATCACGTCCAAAATTTTCTCGCACAGTGCGATCAGTGTCAACGCTAATAATCGCACTTTCATAATGCTCTTTTCCTAATAGGGCTGTTTCGATATCAATGTAGTAATAGCGATGAAGTAATTTTTTCTTGTAGTCACGAGTTTGTACTGGTTGTGTAAACATTAACACTTGCGTTAATGAAGTCAGTCTCTGTTGCCCATCAAGAATCAACTTTTCTAATTTGCTAAGTATTGCTTTTGTTAGCTCTACTCCTTCAATGGGACGCGCTTTGAACTTAGCATCACCACCTGCCTCTAGTAACATGATTGCTCCGACAGGAAAGGCACGAGCAATACTTACTAACAGAGAGCGGATATGTTCATCATCCCAAACCCACCCTCGTTGAAAATCGGGCAGTTGAATTTTGCCAACTACGATATCGTTTAGTAAAGTGGCTAGACTTGTCTTGGTAGAATCAAATGTAGACATAAGATGTTACTTTAAATATTTAAATTCCAGGAATTCGACATAGTATATTTCTTGTAACCAAGCTCTCAAATTGCATTTGCAAAGCAATAGCCGTTACTGGGTCATTAAGTAATACACCAGCTTCGATATTGCGCTCGTGAGCCGCTTCTGTAAAATTGGCGGAGGTAACAAGTACACGCTCCTTATCTACAACAACACATTTGGCGTGTAAACAAGCTTTTGATTCCACACCCACTGCCAGCGATCGCGGATCGTGAAATACTTCAGGTAGTCTTTTTCCTGGCCAAATATCTTGGCGAAAACTATTGGCAAACTCCCGTAGTAAAGTAGATGTTGGTACTTCATTATTGTGTGGTCGATTAACGTTAAGAAACATTCGCACATTTAATTCTGGGTTAAAATCCATTCGTTCTGCCAGCACCATAAATAACTCTCGTGCTTTTTGTCTTTTATCAATAGCAAAGCTAGAAATCAGAACACTTGTTTTGGCGGTGCTATAGCGGTTATCAGTCCAGTTAAGTACACTTAGGAGAAAGCAATTCTACTGAT
>NZ_CAWUDO010000256.1:0-2121 GCF_963920935.1 Nostoc sp. CCY 9925
TTAATCGCAATGGCTTTGTTGTAATCAGCAAGAGCTAATTCCCATTTTTTCTGCTCAGTGTAAAGAATACCGCGATTGTAGTAAGCAAGAGCATATTGAGGATTAATCGCAATGGCTTTGTTGTAATCAGCAAGAGCTAATTCCCATTTTTTCTGCTTTTTGTAAAGAATACCCCGATTAATGTAAGCATCAGCATCTTGAGGATTAATCGCAATGGCTTTGTTGTAATCAGATAGGGCTAAATCATGTTTTTCAAAATTAGTATTGGCAACAATTTGTACCGGATAGGTTTGACCATCAAAAGTTTGCAGGCGAATGCTGTTAGCTCCACAAATTACATGTTGATTAGTCAGGACTAGATAGGTATTTGCTTGTCTAGCAATTAGCGTTCCTGAACCGCCGTTGTTATCGCCTATCACTTTGACTTTAATGCGACTGGCAAGGGTTTGCAGTTGCTTTTGGGAGTAAGCTCCAGTGTCTGCCTCTTCTGCTCTCATTTCACAGGCAGAACTTTCTATTGCTGCTTGTGTAATTGAGGTAGATAAACTTATCACACTCAAGCTTAAAGGCAAGAGCAATAGTAAAGATGCGATCGTAGCTGAATTGTGTTTCATCTGAATCCTAGTTGAGCGTGAATTACAGTGCAGTTTGAAAAAATCGTGACCAAAAATTAGCAGAGTATCAGCAAAAAAATATTTTTGTTCAAATTTTAATGCTTTTGTATATGTACAAGCACTAAATATTTAGTGAATTTTGCTGTATTTTGTAAAAATTTGGTCAAGGAACTGATACCATAAAAAAATCTAATATTAATACCAATTCTCTCAACTTCAGCAACACATTCAAAGCATAAAAGCTTTACTATAATTGTAAGAATTCAGCACCCAGGAGTCAGAAGTCAGAATTGATAATGAATTTAGTCTGATTTATATATTTGGCCATTAAATATTGTTCAGATTCTTGAACTGTTCTGAATGCTGAATTCACCAATCCTGAATTCTTACCTATAATTAGCTTTCTCAATATGGATTCCAAATCATGAATTGGTATTATCTAAAACCAAGCTAACTGAATCCTTACAACTTGAGCAAAGGTGCTGTTCTGTAACCATAATCTGAGCAAACATACTCCATCAGGATATCAAACAACCTGATTTCTTCTTTTAACCTATGAAAGCTAGGCATAGCAAGAGTTTAACACTAAAGCTTCTTTTCAATAACTTTGCTTTAATGACAACCAAACATAAAAGAATAGAACTTTGAGATAGGCACAAATAAGCAGCGATCGCTCTATCCAAACGGCTCAGATAAAGCAACAGGCTACTATCATTCTTTGGATTTACTTTCTCCACTGTGCTCCCAGCATAACTTGAACAACCCTGGTGTGAAAGCATAAAGCGAGCAAATTGCTCAACTTATGCTTACAGTGACAACGACTGTCACTGTAATTATAAGATGAGCAATTATGAAAGCATAAGTTGAGCAACAGATTGCTGGAAACAGTATTAATTTCGTCAAGAGTAACTAGCAAATATAGGGGTCTTGAAAGTATAAGTTGAGCAAAAATAAGATTGAGAAAGTATAAGTTGAGCAAACATTTTCAACACTTCGTTCATAAATATACAGCGTTGTGATGAGATCAACAGTAGGAGAGACGAATGATCGCAACAGTCTCTCCTCAACCAAAATTATGCTTGACAAGCAAGAATTTAACAACTGGTGCCGTCAACAAGACCTCAGTCAAGCAGCGCAGGCAATAATTGAGGAGATTCGTAGCGCCAACCCATCTCGTCGAGTAACCGGGGCAAGAAAAAACGTATGTGGCAGTTACCCCTCAAGAAAAATGGGAGTGACTATTCAATTCGAGAGCCATCATAACGAATTAGCGCGTATTTATGAACTAGAACATGACCCATACGTACTGGAATATTACGACCAACCGCCAGCAATAGAATTAGTCTATCAAAGCAAAAACGGGCGAAAAAATAGACACCAGTATACACCCGATTTCTTTATAATTCGGACAGATTCAGCTGTTTGGGAGGAATGCAAAACAGAACTTGAACTCAACAAGTTGACTGAATTGAATCCGAATCGCTATTGCAAAAACTTAGATGGCAAG
>NZ_CAWUDO010000257.1:0-1974 GCF_963920935.1 Nostoc sp. CCY 9925
ACATTTTCAGATCTGTTTTAATTTTTATTAGTAAATAAGATGCGGCCGCCCTGGGGGGTTCTTCGATTAAGTCATCTAAAGAAAGCTGCATGGTTGTCCGGACTAACCCAGCAAAGATATCAGTACTGATAACTGGCCCCTCCGTATCATTCTGAGCGCGCACGTCTTGCAAAAGAATTTCCGCCCGAGAAAAAAGGATATCGGCAATTTGATTGAACGCTATCGCTGCGGTTGACAATTGTGTTTCTATTGGTAAATCCTCTAACTCTGCGTCTAAGCACTCCCAAACCGGAGCTAGCGAACAAGTGGGTGGAGCTTCTGAAATTTCATCCAAGATATCCCAGATTGTTAACTGACGATACGTGGTCATGATTCAGGATGCAATGGACAGGGACGCACTGGGCAATGCGTTGGGCTAACTTCAAACATATCCTTTCCTTATATTGATATAGTGAAACATTGTATTCTTTAGCAAACGCCTGTAATACCTTATCTGTATAGGCGCGTATCTTGCCCGCCGTTAGCCCAAAGCAGTGAATTGGCTCTAAACGACAAATCGGCTTTTGCCCCAGCCATAACTCTGCACTCAAGGCGTGTAAAGGTTTATCTCCCGGTTCCTTATATAGATAAAGTACTGCAAAATAGTTAGCTGGTGGGTCAACGGCGATCGCCTCAATGTGCCCAGAATCATCTTTACTTTTGTTGCGGTAGAACGAACGGCGATTGTGACAAACCTTGGCATTCCAGCAGCCATCACCTTCTGGCCCATGAAGTACCTTAGCCTTAGCTGGGGGTAGCTTGGCGCATAGCTGGCATTTGGGATCAAGTGGCTTGGGCATTCCTCACTCCGCTTTGTCTTCCCCTATCGCACGATAGTAAGCAGCGATCGCCGCCTCTTGTTCACTCCGCAAAGTATAGCGCCGGAAAGCTTTTTCACTTTGATGCCCCGTCAGTTTCCTGGCATGGCTAGGGTCAACGCCTAGTAGTAATAGCTCAGTGGCGTATGTATGCCGAAATTGGTGCGGGTGTAAATCCTCGATGCCAGCTAGTTCACCGATTTTTTCTACAGCAAAGTACACCCCGTGATAACTCAAGCGATCGCCCTTGTATGAGGCGTGATGTGAAATCATCAACGGCGTGAGGCTATTGAGTTCTTCACCCTGTTCGCTGCGCCATCGCAAATATTCTTCTAACACGTCACGGCTTTCTTTCCGCAATGGTACTAAGCGCGGTTCATTCGTTTTGGTATCCGGCAAGAACAGCAGCTTGCCATCGAATGACCCAACATTTAACTCGACAATTTCCCCGGCGCGGAGTCCATGACTGAGTATGTGGACGAGCGCTGTATCTCGTTGTTTTGTTTCTCCCAACAATTGTAAAGCTGACCAGAATAATATAGTATCTCTCTCGGCTTCGTTTCTGAAAATTCCTGGAAATAGTTTCACGCACCTAAAATTTTTCAAATGTACCGCTAATCCGCATAAGGATTGCCAAATTTTTTACCTGGGTGTAATTAAAACCTTTGAGTGAGGCTTTAAGAGCCTGTAAAGAAATAACTTTTACAATTTTTTCTCTAGAACACTTATTAAAAAAGCATTTCTAACTAAAAAGAAGGAAGGTGGTTATTTGACAAGCTCTAAGAATATCGATCGCGTTTAAAGGTTGACTAACTATTGCATTTTACTCGAATAACTAAACGTCATCGACTAAAACTAATGACATCCATTCTTGCTTGATCTAGCACTGAATTTGACACATCTAATAGGTTCAGTTTGCTATTTACCATTGCTGTGTAAGGCGATACTACCTCAAACAATACCTTTCCAGAAGGAGCAATTATCATCGTTGGACATTTCTGATCTGGTGCAGAGTTGTTAGCTCCTAGAATGAATCGCTGTGTCTCAGCAGCACGGCTTACGAGCATTGGTGATAGGTTAAGATAAAGCGTATTTTGTCAATCAGTTAAAATACTCA
>NZ_CAWUDO010000258.1:0-1969 GCF_963920935.1 Nostoc sp. CCY 9925
TTAAGGACTGGTATGAAAAATATTTGAAAAAAGTAGTAGGTATGGCCCTGGATGCCAAACACCAAGGCGATGAAATTTGGGCAATAGGAGGTGGCTGTTTGTTGCCAGGCTACAAAAAGCTGTTAGAGAAAAATGGCTTTAAAGTCCTGGACAATCCGGTAGAGGCTAATGCTGCGGGATTACTAGAAATGGCCAAAGCAATAGTTAACAAAAATTCTTAAAAACCCAGTAGGAAAAAGCGATGCTCAATAATCAAGATAATGTCTCAGACAAAGTACGCATTAGAAATAGTTATCGTCAACGCATACTCGCTGAGGCTAAACAATTAGACAAAAGCTATTTGGAAACGGTTCATTTCATCATTGATTGCTATTTTGCATTCAAAAAAGGAGTGTTGAATATACAGCAACCAACAGCTTATACATCCGATTTCAATCAAGCTGATCCCAACCATAATCAAGCTCAACAGATTGTTTCAACTTTAGCAAAACACCAAAAACGGGAAGATTCTGTTGATGAAACATTCAGCTTGGATTTTGAGTTGTAACTTCTCTAAACTAGATTTCCACAGAAGCAATATCACGAGAGCCGCACTCAAAATAGTAAATACGTACTAAAATAAACTAACTTCTTGGTTTACAATGATGTGCGGCATTTTTGAAAACCAATGTCCACGCCCATAACTCCAGTTACTCAACAACTAAACGCCACTCCTGACTACGAAACCATCACTGGTGTAGTCGAACGCCTGACGTTTCATTCTGAAGAATCAGGCTATACCGTAGCGCGTTTAAAGAGTTCACGCTCCACTGACCTCACCACAATCGTCGGCAGTTTTGCCAATATCCAACCAGGGCAAACATTGCAGCTAACAGGTTTCTGGAAAGACCATCCGCAGTATGGGCCACAGTTCCAAGTCACCAAGTATCACGAAACCAAACCAGCAACACTTACAGGAATCGAGAAATACCTCGGCAGTGGGTTAATCAAAGGTGTTGGCCCGATTACAGCCAAACGCATTGTTGCACATTTTGGTTTGGAAACACTCGACATCATCGAGAACCAGATTGACCGGCTAATCGAAGTTCCGGGCATAGCCAAAAAGCGGATCAAGTTAATCAAGAACGCCTGGGAAACACAAAAAGCCATCAAAGAGGTGATGATATTTCTGCAAACC
The DNA here is from genome assembly GCF_963920935.1 of Nostoc sp. CCY 9925. Classification (NCBI taxonomy): domain Bacteria; kingdom Bacillati; phylum Cyanobacteriota; class Cyanophyceae; order Nostocales; family Nostocaceae; genus Nostoc; species Nostoc sp. CCY 9925. The sequence goes on from NZ_CAWUDO010000258.1 coordinate 1,178, forward strand.
CACGGTGTTTCTACAACTTATGCAGTCAAGATTTATAAACAATATCAAGACAATGCGATCGCCACAGTAACCTCTAACCCATACCAACTAGCAACGGATATTTACGGCATTGGCTTCCTGAGTGCGGACAAGATTGCTCGTAACTTAGGCGTACCAACGGACTCCCAATTTAGATACTGTGCTGGCATTATCCACGCGCTAACCGAAGCAGCCGAAGACGGACACTGCTACCTACCCCAGCCAGAACTAAGTAAGTGGGCATCAAAAAAGTCAGCTATGTTAAGATATATAATACGGAGAGTGCATCTATAAGGTGATTTGTGTATGGGCGCACGTTTAAGGATATTTTTGACTCAAGAGCAAGACCAAACCTTGCTAAATCTTAGAAAACAGGATGTGCCACAGAAAGTCAAAGATAGAGCAGAAGTAATCAGGCTAAATGCACATGGCTGGTATGTAGAGAAAATAGCAGCGCACTTTAATTGGAACGAGAAAACAGTCAGAAAAGTTTTAAGTAAATGGAAGAATCTCGGTTTAGAAACAGGGCGGCCGCATCATGTCAACAAGCAAAGTCTATTCTCAATAGAACTAAAATTAATGTCATTAACTCTTGCTTATTGCGAAAATTTTAGGCGATCGCTTTGGGGCTTAAAAAATAATCAAGCGCGAAATCCTGATTTTTTCGTTGGTTTTTAACCTTCGTTGTGATCAAGAGTAATTTAGATGCGTTTGCCCTGGGTTTAGAAAGCCTTTGGGAATCACCCGGTCGAGGGGGAAAACCAAAATGGAAAG
>NZ_CAWUDO010000259.1:0-1956 GCF_963920935.1 Nostoc sp. CCY 9925
GGGAGCAACGCGATTTTGTGAGGTTGGGTGAAAAAGGTGCGATCGCTAACAACTTTCTTCAGTAAGAAAAAATATATATTACATTATTGTACGTATTAATACATAAAATTTCAATGAATTTTAAGTGTGGTGATGTGTGCAAAAATTTATGAGTGTCAAAAACAAGGTAGGATTCCTGTTAAGTAATGTTTACAGGCTTTTAAGGTCTACCTTTTATGGCAAAAAATATAAATGCAACTCTTGATTTAAACAAGTCAGTTAAAAGTTTTCATTCACAGATCACAAAACTTTTAGAATTTACAAATATCACAGAGTGGAATGGAAAAAAGCTGAGAGAGCGAGAAGAAGAAATTAGAGAACAGGCAATGATTTTAGCAGGTCAATGTATAGCTATTTTATTATACAATCTTTCAATATCCTCAAAAATCTTGAACTATTCTGTTAGTCAAACACAGGGATGGAGAAATATAAATACACAAAAACATGGTTATAAAAAGCGAGAAATAATAACAATTGGAAATGTCGGAGTAACTTTAAACCTACCTTATGTACTGGAACGGAATCTCACAAGCAAAGAATCTGATAATTTTCCGCTCAATGAGCCAAAAATAAAAACCTCAAATCAAGGATTTTGTCCGTTTTTAAAGTGGCTAGGGATGTCTGAAGGTATTACCCCTTTGGTCTGGTCAACAATTGCCAAATATGGTGCAATAGCTAGTTCTTTTGATGCAGCACGTTCGACGCTAATAGATTGGGGAATAAATGTTAGTTTAAAACGAATCGAGCGCCTGACTTACCTTTTTGGTGAAATTGGTATTAATTTACGCCAATCAAAAATATTAAATCTGGAGATGGGTCACTTATCTAATAGTAATGTTCTCAAAGACCAACGAGTGGTGATCGCTGTAGATGGTGGAAGAACTAAAATTAGGTTCAATAAAAAAGGTAGACGCAGTAACAAAACAAACCGTCATGGCTTTGTTGGTGAATGGATGGAGCCAAAGTTACTAACAATTTATGTAGTAAATGAACAAGGAAAAAAAATTAGAACATCTGCAATACCTATTACTAATGATGGCACGTATTCTGGTTATAAAGAATTCCTCAAAATTTTAGAGATGTATTTGGTAAATTTGGGTATAAGTGAAGCCAAGCAGGTGTTATTGATTGCTGATGGGGCAGAGTGGATATGGATACACATTCCTCCTTTACTAAAAAAAATAAAATGCCCACTTGAAACTTATCAATTATTAGACTTTTATCACGCAGCATCACATTTACAAGACTTTGCTGATGCTGCATTTAGCACAAATAATGAGCGACAACAATGGTTTAAAAAGGCGCGAAAAACTTTAAAGAAAGGTCAAACACTAAATTTAATCAGAAATATGGATGAATTTATCTCTGGGGCAAGCGGAGAGCGTCTTCAAATTTTGGTACGAGAGCGAAACTATATTTTAAAAGCTTACCGACGCAGGCTTTTAAAGTATAACGAAGTTGCGTCTCGAAAATTACCTCTTGGTAGTGGTGCTGTTGAAAGTTTAATTCGTCAAGTTGTTAATTTACGTATGAAAGGAAACAGTAAGTTTTGGTTACAAAATAATGCAGAAATTATGTTACATCTGCGTTGTCAATGGATAGCTAAAAGTTGGGATAATTTTTGTGATTCTATCTTTAATTCATTTATCAAACCCCAAGCTGCCTGATAAATTTTATACTTCAATCTGGTATTTAATTGCTTTTTTGCCATAATTTATACTAAGCATTAAAGACTTATTGCAGATATATTTGGAAATAATCGTCAAATAATTTACTAGCAATCTTTTTGAGATATCTCATCAAGATGATTTATCGTGCAATTACTTATATTAATTGCAAATAAAATTACTTCATACAGAAATGAAAGTTTTAGCGATCGCACTTTTTTACCCGACCTCACAAAATCGCGTTGCTCCC
>NZ_CAWUDO010000260.1:0-1940 GCF_963920935.1 Nostoc sp. CCY 9925
AAGTTTTAGCGATCGCACCTTTTTCGCCCAACCTCACAAAATCGCGTTGCTCCCTGCTGGAGTCAGTCGGGAAACGTTTAAAGCGTTCTTGGACATTGTGGCAGGCAAGACTGTTGCTCAAGCGCTGGCAGTTCATGAGTTTGAGCAAGAATTGTTCGATGAAATCACCAGTGAACTTGATGCTCGTTCATTACAGCGACGGACAGAGCAAGGTTTTGATGAAATAGCGTTTATTTATCAGTTGGCCAAGAATCCCGAAATCAGGCAACAAATTACCCAAGAGTACGGGTTAAAGACTGGGGATGAAATTAAGCAACAAGTTCAAACCCTCACTACTGCTGCAACTGTTGGTTTTGACCCGAAAGCATTTTTAGACGAATTAGGAGTGCCGACATCAGAAAAAAAGTCGAAACGACCTGCGACAATTCAGGATCTGAAAAATTTGACACGCTCTTTGTTGAGCGAGAAATTCCAATCTCCAGCTTAAAATGGCGCAAGTTCTTCAAGGAGAATCTTTTCGGATTCTCAGTCATTTTTTTTCTAGTTTGCATTGGGCTGTCTGTTTACGTTCGCGTTATTAATGCACCGCCACCCCAGACAACACAAAGTATCTATGGGCTTCAACAATGAAATATCAGAAGCAAGCGATGTTGGGATTATTGGGCATGGGGTTAATCGCAAGTCCTTGGTTATCACAACTGCCAGCCCAATTCAAAACTTACAACAGTGGCATTACGATTCGAGAGTCTGAAGAACTAGAACGCATTAAAGCCGAGCAAAGGGCAGAAACCGCCGACAAAATTAATTCTCTTGGAGTTACACCCTCATTCAGTAAGTTACGAATCAGGAACTATCTAGACTCAAAAAAACGTAACCCTAGACCTGACACTACAGGTTATTTAGAAGATGAGACAGTTTTTGTGTATGACTCAACGGGTTTTTGTATTGGGCGAATTGAACAAAGGCAATGGAAATGGAAATATCGATTCAAAAATGCTTGTAAGAATTCGCCGCTATTTAAAGGTTCACCCAATTGATTTATGAAATATCTCACTCCAAACAAATCTAATTCACAACCAAAACCAGAATCATCACCACAAAGAGAGCCGAAAAAAGGAGGGAGTGACTACTTAGAATTATTAGCTCGGTGGATTGTGGCATTAATCTCACTGCCAGTCATCTTTATCTCACATATCATTGCCCAATTCGTTACCCCAGGCACACCCGGATACAAACTTGTTGGTGCAATTGGTTTCTGGATTGGTACACTCCTTTCTACTGATAGCATCTGGCAGGTTTTATTTCAGGGAAAACCCCTCCTACCGTGGTTTGAGCAAGAATGGATCGGTTGGATCGGTTGGTTACAATTACCGTTCAATCTCTTGTTCTGGATTAGTTTTGGCATCTCTGCATTAGTACAAGTCATGGAAGCGCGAACATTGCGTGGCAAAGACCCAAATCAAGCCAAGCATGAATTTGAAGATTCCAAGCAATATACTCTGGGTACAAAACCGACTGGAAACATCGATTTGACAGTCGCACTCTGGGGTGATTACAAAGCTGCTGGCATGAAAGAACGTCATACAGGTGGAGCGATCGCACTATTTTTCTGGGTTTTGGATTTGACTACTACCTTCGTTGGTCGTAATCCCTTTCGCTACACGAACCCTGGTGTGATCTTGGCTTGCTTTGCTTACAACGTAGCTTCAATGATGGCAGGCGAGATTGGTTACAGCATTTGGAAACTTACTAAATAAAAGGAGAATACATGGAACAAATACCAATGCTAGGAACCAAAGAAACGGCACTTTTACGTGACGATTACCCCAGCATTGAGTATTTGGAAGCTGGGAATACCGCCTCTTGGTTACAAGAGCGTCAAGACCAGTAGACCTGTCCGAAATATAAATTTAGGTACAAAAAAATGGTAGAAGGAAGAT
>NZ_CAWUDO010000261.1:0-1933 GCF_963920935.1 Nostoc sp. CCY 9925
TTCTGTTAATGCTTGTGATGGAATACTTTGATTTGTACGCAGCCACCACTTGTAACTCCAAGCCAATCAACCGTCATCAAATCAATCAATAAGCAACCATGCTCAAACTTGAAGAAAGATGAGTACCTGTTTGAGTTCACTGGGTGGAACAAACCCCTTCAATACTCTGCGATATTTCTTACTGTTGAACAACTACCAAAAGCAATCAGCAAAAGCTAGCTAGTAGCCTTTGATCGAAGCATCTGGATTATGAGCCTGCTAGGTAATCTTTCAGTAGTTGCTGTGTGTCACAGTCAAGAACACCTGAGAGCGCAATCAAATCATCTTCTGTAGGGCTTTCTTCTCCAGTGATTAAATTATTAAGTCGTTGAGATGAAATTCCAACCATCTGAGCGATCGCTTCTAGCGAGGGGTAGCGTCCTGATTGGATAACGGCATTAATACTTTTACCTAATGACTCTGCCTTGCGATCGATCAGCAAATTATAGAGTAATGTATTTAGTTCTTGAGCTACCTGAACTTTATCTCGAAGGGAAGCACGCCATCTCAGCCAGTAGAGTACATCATCGCGGGTTAGTTTAGTTAAGTGTTCAAACCGACGTTTGGGGTCGAGTAAGTCATCCAAGCCAACCCTTCCAGAAAGGTAGCTGTCAATATCTTCGATACTACGTCCTAAGTAGCGGGCAATTGATATTTTTCCTTCCGCACTGATGATACCTGTGTTCCGCCATCGGTGAATTGTGCTTTGAGAACCCAATTTTAGCTCACTAGCTATCCACCGCAGTGTTTTATTCCCCTGTAAGCGCTCTAGTAGCTTCTGCAAGCGTTGTTTTTCTTCGTCCACTTTGATTTACAAAACACCATTTGTTCCATTTTCTATCGGTATTGGGTTTTGGCTTTTTGTTTTATAATAGAACATATGTCGTTTTATAATAAAACAAATTATAGAAGTGGGATCAACACAACTCACAGGCATCAGAACATATGGCTAGAAATACGTACAAGTTTGCTGCTGCTTGGGAAGATGAACCGATTGTATTTGGTGCTTCCAGACCTGGTTACTCCAATCAACAGGTATCTGATTGGATTGAGTTCATGAAAAAACAAAAGATCCAACGAGTCTGCTGTCTTCTCCCCCAAAAGCAACTAGCTCGTTACTTAAATCTTTTAGGCATATATCAACAAGAATTTGGTGAGCAGCAAGTTTGTTGGGCACCGATTACAGATTTTCAATTCGCTAATTTAGAAATGCTCACCCAAAGAATACTTCCTTTTTTAGTAGCAGCAGACAAACAAAACCAAAAAGTAGTGGTACACTGTTCGGGTGGTATTGGCCGCACTGGTCATGTGCTAGCTGCATGGTTGGTTAGTATTCGGGGATTTTCCAATAAAGATGCGATTGTTGCCGTGAAAAGAACAGGCAGAAATCCTTATGAAGCTGCGATTGCATCTATGTTCACATTTAAAAATCCTTTGAAAGTTGTACAGGAACTTAATGTACTTTTAAATAATTGCCGTCTAGCAGTCTGTTCGACCAATCCTGACGAATTTATTTGACAAAGCTATCCTCTGTATTTGAATCAATTACCAATGAAGTGTAACCTTGACTTCGACATCTGCGTTAACAACTACAATGGTACGGTTAGCAATGAGTGAACATTTTGATGTTATCAATTTGATCCCGAAAGCCTGTAATCGTATTTTTTCTTAACTCATAATTCTTTACCAGGAAAGGCAGAGGGCAGGAGGCAGGAGGCAGAAGGGAATTCTGATTCCTACCCTCTGCCACGACCGAAGGGAGTAAGGGTTTAAGACAAGAACACCAAATTTCAAGAAAGGTGGCTCTTGTTCAGGAGGGGTCGGAATCCCCAACTGATGTAAACCATTGGTGATAGGTTAAGATAAAGCGTATTTTGTCAATCAGTTAAAATAC
>NZ_CAWUDO010000262.1:0-1874 GCF_963920935.1 Nostoc sp. CCY 9925
GTTTAGATTCCCTATAAATAAAGAATATCATACATCTGGCCAATTTACTTGCGCTGAGGAATTAATTTACAAAGAGTATTCGTGGTTACAATTAGTAATCATCTAGAGAGTCACAAAGCCGATAATTGCGTTATTCTGTTGTTGAAAGTTGAGAAAATATTGTCGATTTATCCTTGGGGAGATATCTATAGTGACGACAGAAATTAAATCATTTGTCTCTTCATTTCCAGTTAGAATAGTCTGTCTACTCTCTTGACTTAAAGTCTTTTATATAGAATTATTGAGATTACTTTGAATCTATACAGAACTGTCTATTATAAACGCAACTAATCACTATTTTGCAATATTAATTCGCGTTATTGTTATCAGTTTTACTATTATTAATTAGAAAGGTTGATAGGATTTTGAAATCAAGGAACTCAAAGAAGTTTCTGACAAAAATTACATATTAGAAGAGTCTGTCTTCTTCTAAATTGCAACTGGAGCAATCAGCCATGCCAATGAAGTTGTTTAAGTGCGACGAAACGATTCCCGAACGGGAGAAGCACATATATATTAAAGAGAAAGGAGAAGATACAACCCAGTTTCTCCCTAGCGCCCACGTCGAAACCATTCCCGGCTCATTATCTGAGCGCGGATGCAGTTATTGTGGTGCAAAGCTAGTAATTGGTGGTGTTCTCAAAGACACTATCCAGTTGATACATGGGCCTGTGGGCTGTGCCTATGATACATGGCACACCAAACGCTATCCTAGCGACAATGGCAACTTCCAACTCAAATATGTCTGGTCATCGGACATGAAGGAACAGCACGTTGTCTTCGGTGGTGAAAAGCTGCTGAAAAAAGCGATGCTGGAAGCCTTTGCAGAATTTCCTGACATCAAGCGGATGATGGTCTACACCACCTGCTCTACTGCTTTGATTGGCGATGATATTAAGCCTGTAGTCAAAGAAGTAGAAAAAGAACTTGGTGATGTCGATATCTTCACTGTGGAGTGTCCGGGTTTTGCTGGGGTGAGTCAATCCAAAGGACACCACGTTTTTAACATGGGGTGGATGACTGACAAGGTAGGAACTTATGAGCCGGAAATTACCAGCCCATATACTATCAATGTCATTGGTGACTACAACATTCAAGGAGATACCTTTGTCCTTGAAAAGTACATGGAAAAAATGGGTGTGCAAATTATTGCCCATTTTACTGGTAATGGTACTTATGACTCATTGCGTGGAATGCACAGAGCGCAGTTGAATGTTACCAACTGTGCCCGTTCTGCTGGCTATATTGCCAATGAGTTAAAGAAAAAATATGGCATTCCCCGGATTGATGTGGATACTTGGGGCTTTGACTATGCTAAGGAAGGGTTACGCAAAATTGGGGCTTTCTTTGGGATTGAAGATAGAGCCGAAGCTGTGATTGCTGAAGAAGTTGCTAAATATGAATCGAAGTTAGCTTGGTATAAGGAGCGCTTGACTGGGAAAAAGGTCTGTATTTGGACTGGAGGCCCACGTTTGTGGCACTGGACTAAAGCGCTAGAAGACGATTTGGGAATGAAAGTGGTGGCGATGTCCTCCAAGTTTGGACACCAAGAGGATTTTGAAAAGGTAATTGCCAGAGGTGAAGAAGGGACTATCTATATTGATGATGGCAATGAACTTGAGTTCTTCGAGGTACTGGAGATGGTCAAGCCTGATTTAGTGTTGACTGGCCCGAGGGTGGGTGCATTGGTGAAGAAGTTGCATTTGCCTTATGTGAATGGTCATGGCTACCACAATGGCCCTTATATGGGTTTTGAAGGTGCGGTGAATATGGCGCGGGATATGTACAATGCCATCTACTCTCCTTTGATGAAATTGGCTAAGGATGATATCCGT
>NZ_CAWUDO010000263.1:0-1860 GCF_963920935.1 Nostoc sp. CCY 9925
CTAAAAACTAGCTTCAGTACAATATAAATATTTACAACAAGTAAGACAGTATTAACACTGTTAGAATTTGATTTTTATTTTCAGATATAAATATGATTTATTATTTCTGCCTAAAAAAAGGTAGGATTCCCTTTGGAGTAAAGGTTTTGATATCTGACATCAAAACAAGGAATGCCTACGCTGAATGAAAAATCATATATATTCTACTTTTGATTTAAGCAAATCGTTAGAAAACTTTCAAGAAAAAGTCACGAAACTTTTAGAACTAACGAATATCGCAGAATGGGATGGACACGTTTTCAGAGAACGTGAGAAAAAAATTAGAGAAATTGCCTTAGTTTTAGCAGGAGAATGTACAGGTTTATTGCTCCATAATCTGTCACAATCTCAAGATTTTTTAGATAAAGCAGAGGAGGAGACACGGGGGTGGTGGCAAACAAGCACACAAAAACATGGTTGTAAAAAGCGAAAAATATTAACAGTTGGAAATGTGGAAGTAAGTTTAAAATTACCGTATGTAGTTGAACGTCAAACTCAATCAAATAAAAATAAAAAATCTTTACACGAAGGATTTTGCCCATTCTTAAGATATTTGGGAATGTCTGAGGGTTTATCCCCTGGAGTTTTATCGACTATTGCCCAATATGGCGCAATTGCTGGCTCGTTTGAGGCAGCGCGGACAACATTAATTGATTGGGGCGTAAATATCAGTCTAAAACGCATAGAACGGCTAACATATTACTTTGGTAAAATTGGCATAAATTTACGTGAATCGAAAATAAAAAGTTTAGAGCTTGGTAACTTACCTACGAGTAATCTTCTTAAAGACCAGCGTGTCGTTATTGCTGTAGATGGCGGTCGTACACGGATTCGGATTAATAAAAAAGGCAGGCGTAAGGCTAAGACTAATCGTCTAGGCTTTACAGGAGAATGGATTGAGCCAAAACTATTAACAATTTATGTAGTGAATGAACAAGGTGAAAAAATCAGGAATGGAGAGGTTTCAATTCCCAATGATGGAACTTATCAAGGATATCAAGGATTTTTGCAGATATTAGAGATGTACTTGGTTAATTTAGGTATTAGTCAGGCGAAACAAGTTTTATTAATTGCGGATGGAGCAGAATGGATCTGGATACATATTCCCCCTTTACTCAAAAAGTTAAAATGCCCATCTGAAACTTATCAATTATTAGACTTTTTTCACGCTGCATCACATTTACAAGACTTTGCTGATGCTGCTTTTAGCACAAACAATGAGCGTCAACAATGGTTTCAAAAGGCTCGAAAAAGTTTAAAAAAAGGTCAGGCACTAGATTTAATGAGAAACATGGGTGAATTTATTTCTGAGGCGAATGGAGAGCGCCTCAAAATTTTGGTACGAGAACGGAATTATATTTTAAAAGCTTACCGACGCAGGCTTTTAAGATATAACGAAGTTGCAGCCCGAAAATTACCTCTTGGTAGTGGTGCGGTTGAAAGTTTGATTCGTCAAGTCGTTAATTTGCGTATGAAAGGAAATAGTAAATTTTGGTTACAAAATAATGCGGAAATTATGTTGCATCTTCGTTGTCAATGGATAGCTAAAAGTTGGGATAATTTTTCTGATGCTATCTTTAATTCGTTTATCAAACCCCAAACTGGCTGATAAATTTTATACTTTAATTCTGTATTTAGTTTATTTTTGCCATAATTAATACCAATTCTTAAAGAATTATTGCAGATATATTTGGAAATAATCGTCAAATGATTTACTAGCAATCTTTTTGAGATATCTCATCAAGATGATTTTTCGTGTAATTACGTGTATTTATTGCAAATAAAATTACCTCACACAGAAAAGTAAGTTTTAGCGATCGC
>NZ_CAWUDO010000264.1:0-1856 GCF_963920935.1 Nostoc sp. CCY 9925
AGAAACGAGCCGCACCATTACTGTCTGTGTTGCGTTCAAAATGATTTCCAGCACGAAAAGCAGATTCACCGACTGTGTAAGCTGTCCCATTAAATTCCACTCTCCCTGGAACATCTTCCATGTCTGCTGTAGAAATGTAACTGGGTACTCTCACAACTTCAAAGCCATCGACTAAAAGTTTTAGGCTTCCGTAGCCATTGTCAAAGCCTGCCGGAAAAATTTTTTGCAGTGCGTGGATGTTTGCCATGTCGCTTCGCTCCAATTCAAAATTCAAAATTCAAAATTCAAAATTTAAGACTGGTTATGGGAGCAGGAACTCACCACTAAGAGTGTTAATCGCCCTACAGGTGAGCCTGGCTCACCAAATCTCCATATTGTGGCAGGGGCAATAACTTTGAAGGATTGATTAATTCGTACATTATTTTCATTCTTAATTTTGAATTTTGCATTTTGAATTTTGAATTTAAAAAAGTCATCGGTGGTATTTGCGGCATAAAATCAAGACTTTTTGAGGATACCCTAAATGGTGGTTAATTGTAACCCATATAACCTCCATTTAGCACCCATGACTTCACCTGATATATTTGGGTACTATATGACCCATATTTAGCCCCTATTTGTGATTTTTAATTTTTTAGCTTGTTTACTTAATTTTTAGGAATTTGAAAAAACTGGTTCGGGGGTCAAACAATTTTGGGTCTTGAATTGAAAGGCGATCGCTCTGTACAGAGGATGGATAATTTTTAATTAAAGATGCTGAATTTCTTTTCTCACAAGGATAATCGCTGCTGGGCTAGTTTGTTAGGCGACTATTTGCTAACTGGTTCAGCCTTCTCTACCGAGTCATCATTCAATCCGAAAGTTAATTCCAAAGGAGTCCTGGACGGGTACGCCTTTACTACCTGTCGGTAAACATCATAGTTAGTAGGTAGCGTTTTCTGTTGCCCGCCCACACCATAAGTAATTTGATATTTCACCGTTTTCTGTAGTTCTGGTTTACCTGCCTCTTCTTGAGGTTTTTTGCGTTGTTCTAGTTCATCAATACTTGGGCGTGGTGGTAAAGTCGGCCACCATAGTCCTTTATCGTCCGGCCCAATTACTGCTCCTGGTGGTTTTAATCCATTCCGATTTAGTAATGATGCAGTGCCAAAGCTTTCGATTCGCGGTTGTGGTGCATTAGTTAAGTTATTGGCATACTTCACTTGCCATGTATAGCTGGTCAGTGCTGTCGCTTCGTACTGCTCGACACTAGTCGTGCTGCAACTTGTCAGAGCCAGGGCTGTTAATACAATTAACGGTGCAGTTAAACAGGTCAGCTTTGGCATTATATCTTTCCAAGAATTCTTAATTAATATCCTGTACTATCATTTCTTCCAAGGTGAAGGGATTGCGGTTATCGATAGTACCTCTGTCGTACTCAACTTGATTGCGGTTTTACCACAGTTGGGGCATTCCACGTTTACCAGAATAATGGAAGGTCTGCCTTTGTACTCTCCCATGATTGCCTCTCCCCTAAACTCGCTAATGATTCCCTGTTGACAGTGCCAGCATTCAAAAATTACTCTTCCTACTGCTTGATTACAATCTAAAAACTTGATGTGCTGAAACTGCTCTCCTAACTCTGGCTTTTGAGTTCGAGGTTTTGATGCTCTGGCTGGTTTAGACTGCTGCTCCGGGTTAATAGTGTCAGCCATCGCCACTTCATTCTGCCGCTGTGGTAGCTCACCAATGTCTGAGATGGGTTGATGTTGAGATGATTGTAACTCTGTTGAGTTATCAGTAGAATTTGGATTAGATTGTGGCCATCGGTGAGAGGTTAGAGTGATTGCACTTTTGTCAAGAGGGTGCAGGAAAAG
>NZ_CAWUDO010000265.1:0-1855 GCF_963920935.1 Nostoc sp. CCY 9925
AAGTTTTAGCGATCGCACCTTTTTCGCCCAACCTCACAAAATCGCGTTGCTCCCTCAATGAATTGGATACACCCGGTAACTGTTCGGCTACATTTTCATTTAACCGTTTAGCAATCTGGCGAATCATCGTTGTCTTACCCACACCACTTGGCCCATAAACCAACACATGAGCAAATCCTGCTGGTTCTCGAATCGCACGCATCAACAACATATCTACCCGTGCTAACTGTGGATGTAAAACTGCATACTCCTTAAACTGAGCCAGTTTGAGGTGCATTTGGTCGCTCCCCTTCCCGGTTAAAAAATTGTCCATTAACGGTATTCCCCCAGTATCGGCAGTTGTGTGAGATCCAACAGTTCAACACCTCGACTTCGCTCGGTGTTGAGGCTGAGCGGAGCCGAAGCCTCAACGTTGTTTTGCAGTGCTGGCAATTGTTCGTCATCTTGACTGTGTGCTTCCATAGTCGGCTCAAGAATGCTGACTGGGGGGAACTGGGGTACACCTTCCTTATTGGGCGTTAAATTTTCCAGTACCCCAACAGCTTCCAAATCCCGTAATCGTTGCATGAGTAAGATTTCATGTTCTTGCACCGCCGCGATGAAGTCTGCAAGGCGTTTGGCAGAGATATTTGTACTCACAGCATTACGCTTATCTTGTTGTCTAATTTCTTGGGCAGCTAACAGCACTTCTTTCTCTGTGCGTCCGGCAAAGGTGCTGTAATACTGGGAGATACATTTGACCCATCTTCCCTCTAAGTACGCATAAGCTATACCCATATCAAAAGGGTCATAACGCACACTAACTTTGGTTTTTTCGACAACCGGATTGCGGAAAGCATCATTCCAGTAATAAAGATAATTGACTTTAATTCCTTGTCCCGGCTGGACTTTAGCGTTACCTTTGGGTGTGCTAGGGCGTGTTGCCATGAGGAAGTCTTCGTTGTATGCAATGCGTCGGTGTTCTCTCTCCCCTGTAGCAACGATTGCGTCGGTATAAACTTGTAATGGTGCCTCACCCAAGGTATCATGTACACTCGTGTCATAAATGGTGTATGCCCATTCACTCAGGTAGGTATATAAATCTGCTAATGTCCAAACGGCAAGTTGTTTGGGGTTAACAACTTTGGTCAATTGGCGCGGTTGTTTACTGGCTTGGGTGTTACCGAGTAAGTTAAAGATAAATTCAGTATTTGTTGTGCCGAATAATCGCTCAACTACTGAGCCAAAACGGGGTTTACCACCGGGTCTTGTCTTTTTAATGCAGTGGTAACGTGCTAATAAGGTATCAAAGTAAACGCTATGAAATTCCCTGCCGCCATCTACAACTACGGATTGGGGAAAACGACCAAAACGCTGGACACACAACCGTAGTGCCATCATGCAAGACCTGTAAGAAGGTGGGTCAAAGGTGAGATAAACTACTAAGATGCGTCGGGAGTAGGCATCAATCAGTAATGTCAGCCAAGGTCGTCCTAAGTTCCGACCAGTTACTTGAGAGCGTAACTCGATGTCGAGTTGGGTGTGGTCAAGATGGCAAATGGCAAAGGGTCTGTCTCCATGCCTGGGTGTAGTTTTAGCTAGTTCTAAAACAATTGGTTCGGTTGCGTATGCGGCTTTTGCTCCCTGACGTTTTAAAGTCTGCTCATGGATGGGACGCTTTTTTAGCCGAGTATAAAATGTGCGCTGACTCAGTGGGCGGATGTTAGTTCTTTCGCAGGTTCTTGTATAGGCGCGATAAACAGAAGCGGCTGGGGCTTGTCTTGGTGTCTCGAAGTGTTCGGTAATAAATTGATCTAATAACAATACCTTAGCCAATTTACGAGGGTTCAATGCCTGTAGAAACGGGATGAATACG
>NZ_CAWUDO010000266.1:0-1835 GCF_963920935.1 Nostoc sp. CCY 9925
CGCAAATTTCTCACAAACAATAAAAAATCAATTCACATCGCTTGATGTAAGACATTTTTTGATACATCATCAATTGAAATTTATGATGGTAAACAAAGTAAGTACAAAATAGCCATTATCAAGCTAAAGCAGTTACTAAACTTTTTGCTTATACTGGGATTGAAACACTGTGTTCATAAAATTAAGCATCCAAAACAAGGCTTGAATCAAACCAAGCTAGAAATATTATTAGAGAGAAGGTGAAATGCTGCTTGACTCGAAATTAAGCGGTATTCGGGAGCATTTTTAAGCATCTGTAAGCAGCAGCAAAGATATGTTTTACAGGACTTGAGCTAGTAATCGCAATTAAAATTCGCCGTGAGCTTATAGTAATTAAGGCTCCTAACTTCAATAATTTTGTCCGAATAGTCCCAACTTGAGAATTTTTTAATTCGGTTTTGGCTAAACATTGTGACCGCAATGCATTCATCAAAACGTAAGCAAGAGAAGAAAACCATAAGCGTAGCTGATTTCCTGCAAATGTATGAGTACTAGTTCTATCACTAAAAAGTTCTAGTTGTTGTTCTTTAAAACGATTTTCCATCTCCCCTCGCTTACAATATTTTTGTCTGTATAGTTGACCAGGAGGTACTTTATTGGTAGGAAGACTTGTAACAACAAAACGAATATTATTTCCCTTTATTCCATATTCGACCTTACAAACAACACGACGACTACGACTCCAAGATTCACGAGTCTGATAGTCTAACGACTTATGCCAAATTGAGTTATCAATCAGGTCACAAGCAAGTTCAGAAATTTGCTCATCTGGTTTAAATAGAGTTTCTAAAAATGAAGTTACTGTTGATAACTTCTGCTCAAACTCACGCGAGGCTCTATTTTGAGTAGCCGTAGCCATTTGAATTAAACGGCTGTTTCGTGCCAATCCAAAAACGTAGTCAACTCCAGCTTGCGACTCACACCATGTCATAATATCGTCTCTGGAATAGGCACTATCTCCTCGTACTAAAATCTCAACATTCTGCCAATGTTGACGTATTTGTTTAATGACTCTTTGCAACTCTTCTAACGCCCCAAATGCTGGATCTACATTAGAAGGACGAAGTTTGGCTGCTAATAAATGTTTCCCACAAAATATATAAAGTGGAGCATAACAGGATCCCCCATAATAAGTATTGAAAAAAACTTGCTCCTGATTGCCATGTACTAAATCATCAGTTACATCTAAGTCCAAAATAATTTTTCGTGGTTCTTTTGAGTAGGATTTTAAAAATATATTTACAAATAGACTTTCAATTTCTGCTGAAGAATGTCCAATTTTATGGTAACGACTATCTGCTCCTTGTTCTACATCTTCAGGACAATGTTCCAACCTATTCAATGTACTCTTACCTGCTAATATTGCAGGCTCATCCTTTACTCCAATTTTTTTTCCTAATAATAGAGCAAACATCGGATCATGACGTAATTCTTCATGGTCATTTAAGTCTTCGTATCCCATGACCAACCCGTAGATTCGCTGTTTAATTAAGTTTTCTATTGAATGGTCAATTCGATTTGGCTTTCGGTAATCTTGGAAACATAGTGCAAACTGTGATGTGATTTGCAGTTTTCTATCTATTTCAGCAATTAAGCTTAAACCTGCATCAGATGTTACTTGTCCGCCCTGGAAATTAACTACGATTGGAGGTGACTTTGGCTGTTCAAATCTGAACTGTTTTGGGAGCGATCGCGTTGCGGCTCGATTCATCGGTTAAAACTGTTGAAATGCCTACTATGTATACATTTTATCAGTTTTACGCTCCGGTTTTTTCTGAGTTTGTGAGAAATCCGGG
>NZ_CAWUDO010000267.1:0-1719 GCF_963920935.1 Nostoc sp. CCY 9925
TCTACGGTTAACTTTTCGTTACATAGTTATAAATTTCCCCGCCGACTTACTTACTCACTGAAAGTGAAGCCCAAATGCAGGTATGGAAAGAAAAACTGTTAACTGCGTTGGGTGAGAACGGGCAAGTGATTATCGATGTGATTCCAGAAGTCGAACTAATTATTGGGACTCAGCCATCGGTAACACAACTCGGTGCGGCTGAATCTCAAAATCGCTTCAATCGCGTTTTTGGGCAATTCATTGGAGTATTCACAACCCAAGATCATCCTTTGGTTGTGTTTCTTGATGACTTACAGTGGGCAGATTCGGCATCGTTGAACTTAATTGAGCTATTGATGACTGATAGCGATCGCCAATATCTATTATTAATTGGAGCATATCGCGATAACGAAGTCTCACCCACCCATCCACTGATGATCGGTTTGCACAAAATTCAAACAGCAGATGCAGTGGTAAATAGCATTGTTCTGTCACCGTTGCAGTTAACGGATGTGGAAGCGTTAGTTAGCGATACGTTGAATGACACAGAATACACTAAGCCACTAGCAGAATTACTGTTCCACAAAAGTGCAGGAAACCCATTCTTCTTAACGCAACTGCTGAAAACTCTACATCAAGAAGACTTGTTAACCTACGTATTCCATTCAGGAGTGTGGGAGTGGGATATCCAACATATTCAAGCGATCGGTATTACTGACTTGAATGTTGTTGAACTAACAGCAAGAAATATTCGCAAACTGTCACTACAGACACAGAAAGTCCTTAAACTCGCTGCTTGTATTGGCAATACGTTTAATTTAGATGTATTGGCGATCGTTAACGAAGCATCACCTCTAACTACTGCGGCACAATTATGGTCTGCCCTGCAAGCTGGGTTAATTCTGCCATTAAATCAAGATTACAAAATTCCTTTAGTATTTGGTCAGGAAGAATCAGGCAGTATTACCTTAACGGATATCAAAGTTGACTACAAGTTTTTACATGATAGAGTGCAGCAAGCAGCATATTCTCTGATTCCCGATCCAGAGAAAAAAGCAACGCACTTAAAAATTGGTCAATTACTGCTACAAAATACTACATTAGAAGAACGCAAAGAAAATATATTTGCTTTAGTTAATCAACTCAACTACGGTAGTGATTTACTAATATCCGAAACAGAAAAATATGAACTAGCCCAACTCAATTTCATAGCAGGACAAAGAGCAAAAGCAGCTACAGCACATGATTCTGCGATCAAATATTTGCAAGTTGGTTTGGGATTGTTAACAGAAGAAAGCTGGAGGTGTCAATATGAATTGACACTATCACTATACTCAGAAGCAGCAGAGGCAGCTTTTTTAAGTGGTGATTTTCAAACAATCCAGAGATTTGTTGAAATAGTCCAAAATCATGCCAAAACGCTGCTGGACAAAATTAAAGTGTATGAAGTCCAGATACAAGCTTACATGGGGCAGAACAGGCTGCTAGAAGCAGTTAATACGGGACTAGAAGTTTTAAAGCTGTTAGGGGTGGAGTTTCCTCAAGAACCGAACGCGTCAGATATTGGGCAAGCACTAGGGGAAACTGCGGCAATTTTGAGTAGAACGCAAATTGAGGATTTAGTCGATCTACCTCAAATGACCGATCCCTATAAATTAGCTGCCATAAGACTTTTGTCAAGTATCTTGGTAGAGTCGATGGAGGATATTACCCCTCGCACCTCTCTGTTAAATCTGGACG
>NZ_CAWUDO010000268.1:0-1652 GCF_963920935.1 Nostoc sp. CCY 9925
GTCAAAAGCATACCAGCTAGGCGTTTGGATAAATCATCATCCCCGGCGAATCCCTTATCAAAATCATCTAAGTATAATATTATACGGTTTATCCGATCTGTGAGTGCGAGTAAATTCTTGAGCTTATATTCAGCCAAATTACCGTAACTGCGGAAATTCCCCCACTCCAAAATAATCAGAGGTAGCTCCAATTGCTGAGAACAAGCTTTAGCCGAGTAAGATTTTCCTGTCCCTGGTGGGCCGATTAGTAAAATCCCCTTGGGTAAGCGAAGATTGTACTCTTTTGCTAGTGTTGTCAACAAACGTTTGTATGTTTTAAACGCTTGTTGCATCAGTTCCAGCCCCCCAATAGCTGTAGGCGGAGGCTGGAGGAATTGAATATTGTAAATCCGCTTGAACAGTTCAATTTTGTAAGCGGATAGTTCGGCGATCAATTCGTCCGTATCACCCACGCCAACTGCGATCGCCTGTCGAATACCATAGTCAATATCTGCCAAGTACATTCCCATACCAGCGTTCGCAGTCGCATGAATAGATGATTGATTGTAATCGGGCAATACTTTGAGTAGGTGAGTTTTAATTTCCTCAATATTTGGTAGTTGTTGCACAATGGTGGGAACTTCGGGAGCAATATCAGATGACACAGTAGCGTTTGGCCCTAAGAGAATCGCTGTCTTGTTGCAAGAGTGATTGTACAGCTTCAGGTTAATTAAAGCTGACTTGATCCACTCGGAGGTCAGAAAGAAATCGGGGTCAGTGTTGGACTCTCCCAGCCAGGGGAATATGCCCTCCAGTATCAGGATTCCTGATAAATCGGTGGTTTTCCAAAACCGTAGAATTTCAAAGTAATGTTCGCGTCGATTTTTGGCGCTAGCCTGATACTGGTCAACACTTTGTAAACTTAATCCCTCCTCGTTAGTAGATAACTGGTGTAGCGCATCATCTTCTAGCGTCCACAGGTAACAGTTAATGCCCAGGTGTTGGCATTGACAAGCTAGATTGGTGAGTAGCCGGAGCCTTTCTTGTAATGGAGACTCGACAGCAATCAGCTTATTGTTAAGTTTGATTAGGTCAAATACTTGCTTTATTAACTGATTACTCATCAAGGTTTTAGGTAAATTTCACCCCAATATTATTGATAGCTAAAACTCTTTACTAGCTACTTTGGTACTGAAAAAATTGGTACTAGAGTAGCTTGACTTTTGAAATAACTATAGTTCTAATTCTTGATTGTTTTGTTGTGAGTATCGTTGTTGTAATTGACGAGAGAAATTGACTAACTGCGTATTCCAATCCCCAGTTTCGCACTTGAGTTGAGTCGAGTGTGGCAGTAGTTGTCTAACAGCCCGTGCCATTGTTGGTTGGCTAAAAGCTACCTGTACATGAGTCACATTACGTAATCTTTCAACAGGTAAACTTGAAGTGTCATCTACTGCCATGTAAACTGTTCTGTTTTCTGGTATTCCTTTAACCTGATATTGCAGTATAGCTACTGAAATGGCATCAATGGGAGAAAAAGACACTACAGCAGTGCTAGTTTGATCGCTAGGCTTTTTCCCCAAAGTAAAGTAAAACCAGCAAGAGCGACGAACTGTACCTAACTCATAACCAGAGAATTTATTGGTTGTACCTTCTAAAAATGCTCCTTTGGT
>NZ_CAWUDO010000269.1:0-1624 GCF_963920935.1 Nostoc sp. CCY 9925
CTAGCTTGAAAAATAGCTTAGGGCGGAGGTAGGCAGCAAGATATGTTGCTGTGGTTGGAAAAATTCGCTTGACAGCAAGTAATTAACATCACGAGTAGTTGAGGTGAATTATGAAGCAGTGGCAATCTCAGTTAGATTAACTTGATAACCGAGTTTCTCTAACTGTGTAATCAAACGCTTCTTCTTCAGGTGTGGTTTTTCATGGCGCTCAAAGTAATCAGCACCGAGTTCGGAGTAAGGAGTTTGACGTGATATCAGATGGTACGCAATCACTAAAATTGAATGGGCTACAGCAACTGCTGCCCTTTTAGCGCCTCGACGAGCAGACAAACGGCGAAACTGGGCAGCCAAGTAGGTTTTGGTTCTAGAAGCAGCCCATGCAGCTTGTACAAGGATAGTTTTTAAACTGCGATTACCTTGACGGCTAAAAGAGGACAATCTTTTACCCGCACTCTCACAATTACCAGGAGCTAATCCTGCCCATGCAGCCAAATGAGCCGCGCTATTAAAGCGACTCATATCAGTACCGATTTCGCAAACAATAACTTCCGCAGCTTTGCGGGCAACACCCGGTATGGTGTCGAGTAGTTCAACTGTTTGCTCAAAAGGGTGGCAATATTCCTCGATTTGGGAATCGAATTGTTGAATTACCTCGTCAAGACTTTCAACTTGGGAAAGTAATTGAGCCAGAATAAAGCAATGATGAGGTTGAACTCGACCAATCAAAGCTTGGGTTAATTGCTCTTGTTTTTTCCGCAATTGACCACAAGCTAATTGTGCCATCTGTTCTGGATTTTTATCCCCTGCAATAATTGCTTTGAGCATTGCACGTCCAGACACACCCATAATATCTGTGGCAACAGATGCAAGTTTAATATTAGCTGCTTCCAATACTTTTTGGATTCGGTTTACTAAATTTGAACGTTCCCGCACAAAATTCTGGCGATGGCGAATCAAATCCCGTAGATCCCGTTGTGGTTTAGGTGGAATAAAACTTGGACGTAGCAACCCATGCTGTAATAGTTCGGCTAGCCATTGGGAGTCTTTAACATCTGTTTTCCGCCCTGGAACGTTTTTCACGTGACGAGCGTTAACTAACATCACTTCCACGCTAGTTTCTAATATGTTGAACACTGGTCGCCAATATTCTCCCGTACTTTCCATTGCCACATGGGTACAACCGAAACTCAGCAACCAATCAAGCATATTTAAAAGACTATTGGTATGAGTTTCAAATGTCCGAATTTCTCGCTTGATTCCTCCTTTTTCCTTGGGGATGATTACACAAGCAGTTACTGTTTTTTTATGTACATCAAGTCCAGCACAATGAGTGTAAACTACTTCCATAACTCACCTCATATCCAAAGAAAGAAAACTTATTTTTTGGTTTTAAGATGGCACTCCAAAGATACTCAAATTGCTAAAATTCTAGCTTGCGTGCTTTCCGCGTCTGATTCTACACGGTTGCAACATTTGGTTGTGCTTGAATGAGTATCGGGACTAGACTGACTTTCAGGCTAATGTTGCACTACTGAACCACAACCTCGATTTGGAGTACCATTTGGGAAAATATCATACTTTCATGCTTGGTTGTGGGTTTTTCCCATGATTGACTGACTTGAAA
>NZ_CAWUDO010000270.1:0-1612 GCF_963920935.1 Nostoc sp. CCY 9925
AGAGGTTAGAGTGATTGCACTTTTGTCAAGAGGGTGCAGGAAAAGGGGATAAATCCAGCTTGGAGACTGGTTTTCGCAACACTTTAACAACTCCTAAATCTTGATTCTCTGGGGCAGCGAAGTACTTAATCGGGTCATCAGCTTTGCCTTTGTCATTTGCGACACTAAAATGGTACAAACCGCGAAATATCATCTCCAAAGAAATGCGGTCAAATGGCAGAGATAATTCGTCTGCAACAGCATCTCCCAAGTCAATCAAAACAGCATAAAATAACCAAGTAGCCCAGACTTGTAGCTTGATACCATTAATAGAACCAGTCCACAAATAAGATAGCCCTAGTAAGCGTTTTACTACGTAAAAAGCTTCTTCAACTCTCCACCTTCGGCGATATAAATCTGCAACGGCATAGGGAGGTAATATTTTGGGGTCAAGGACAGAAGTAATGTAAGAATAACTAGTTTTACCAACCTTTATTTCAATTAGGCGTAAAGTTAAAACCGGTGCGCCACGACGAACAGTTCCAAGTTGAATCAATCGGTCTTTAAGTGAATGGTCATAGCTAAAAATCTTTAAGTATTTAATAGATGCTTTGGCTTTTAAGCGAGTAATAAAATGAACATCTTGTAAATTAAGTTGTTGTAAAAACTGGAAATGGTAAAAACCTCTATCAAGTAAAATTAGAGTTTTAGCAGGCAATAAATTTAGTAAAGGAGCTTCAAAATTAGTCTCTGATGCGGCAGGATTGGTGTGAAACCAAACTTCTATTGGTAAACGAGTAACCAAATCGATAACTGTACAGATTTTCCCAGCTAACTGTCCTGTTTTCAAGTCCTCCAGGCTTTTTAGCTTCCGAAATAAAGCTTCTAATGTTGACCCATCAGCTATCCAAATTCGGTCAAAATTATCCAAGGCAAACTTAACGCTATCTGGTAGCGATCGCCTCAGCCGTTGCTGCCAATTAAATTGTAACTGAGGTAATAAATCTTTAAACACTCGTTCAAATAATTCAGCCGGAAAAACTAAAAACCTTTGAGAGAGAGATTGTTGAGCAATATTAGTAGCACGACACCACAATAAATCTTCTCTTGCTAAAAGCCTCGTTAATTCTTGAACTCCCGGAACTTGTCGCCATAATAAAGTTAATACTGCTGCTACCATGAAGGATAGATTGATAATTCTATCTCGTAAGCCTAACTGTTTATAGTATTTTTGTTGAGCAAAGATAGCTGGAGTTAGTAACTCTTCTAAATGCAACGCAATCGCTTCATTATTTATGGTAGGAGTATGATGTTTTTGCGCGTGGTCGGAGTTTCGTTTTGCAGCTTTGGGCATAGTAGTCAAGGAGCGCTTTTCATTACCACATTTGATTACTGAATTTACAATAATAATGAAACTCACTTTTGACAAAGTTATTCTCTCGTTACAATACTTTTTTGTTTCATATTTCGGCTGTTAAAAACCTAAAGATAATGATAATCAAATAGAGGGGAAGGAGGCGAGCGTCGCTCGCCTCCTTCCCCTCCGAACCGCACGATTATCATTTTCATTTGAGTTTTTTTGAGTATTTTAACTGATTGACAAAATACGCTTTATCTTAACCTATCACCAATG
>NZ_CAWUDO010000271.1:0-1557 GCF_963920935.1 Nostoc sp. CCY 9925
GGGACTTCCAGAGAATAAAATATACAGTTAACAAAAATGATAATCATTCTGAAAGAGAGAGCAGTTGCCGACAGCAACTGCTCTCTCCTAACAAAATATATGCAAGATAAATGTCTGCACTCAACAATACGCATAGCGCAGTGAGGAGAATGGCTATTGCACGAAAAACTGTTATTTAACTTCTAACAATTACGTTGCTTCGTAACAAATATCAACAAACCACTTGCCTAAGTTTGGTAAATTCTCTTGACCCAAATTAGTCAAACGTGAAATTTTATTTTCAATTTCTTGCATCGCTCCTTTAGTTAAACGCACCCCAGTAGCATAAGTTTGAGTGACTAACTTAACAACTGGACATTTGCCATTCCAAGTCATAGTTCTAGCAAAATTTAATGCGGTTTCTACTTCATCTAAGATGCTGCCATTCCAATGATTCTCCAAGACAGCCCAAGTTCTTTCAATGGGATTATATTTACTGTGATAAGGAGGATAGTAAGCTAAACGTATATTTAATTTGTATGATTGAGCAAATTCCAATATACGTTTCATAAATTGGGTACGTCGAGAATTGTTTTCTCCTCCATTATCTTGATTAATAAGTAAGGTTTTTATTTCCGAAAATCGTTCCTTTTCAGACTTCCAAAAATCTGCTAAGATATCAACGATAAAATCGCTAGTTACTTTGGATTCTGTAAAATACAAAAATAGCTCGTCAAGTTCTGGAAGAAATATACCATAAGGAGCTACAGTTGTTTTTGGTTTGAAATCATGGTCATCAGTTTCCGTTGGTACTCGATTTCTACCACCACGGTCAAAGTCGCCGATATTGACACGAGCTTTGGCATCCAAACTTAAGCGTAAAACGCTTGGGTCTTCTGAAATTTCTTGGTGAACTATAGCTAATTGCTCAAAGATTGCATCAGTTTCGGGAATTTTTTTTGAGGTTGAATTTTGGCAACCCTCTTGAGGCGATACCCTAAATCATTTAACTTGACACGAATTGTTTCTGAAGTTGGTAATTCTTCATCTGCATAACCCAATTTTTCAATTAATTGATGTCTCACTTCCGCAGCAGAAAGTCGTGTATATAGTCTTTGGCTTTTAAAAGTAGGGTCTATTTGACTTTGAGAATCGACTAATTTTTTTATATCTTCTAAAAGATTTGGCAGTTTAGTTTCTGATTTATAACGCCCTCTACCTCGATAATTATCTACACAAATGATACCACTATTTAATTCTTTAATTCCTTTACCAATAGTTACACGATTCCATCCTAGTTCTCTCTCTGCTTTAGACTGCCCTCCGTGTCCTAATGCCACAACTGTTTGTGCAATGAACCTACGTTTAGCTGCTCCTTTTAATTGATGTGCGGTTTCCTTCAATAATTTTTTCAATGAATCTGTTAATTGTATTGACACCTCAAACATCCCAAAATCGAATCATCATTCAATTTACTACAATTTGGGGTGGGAGAGGCTGCCAACGGCAGCCTCTCCCACCCCCCTAACAATGATTATCATTTTTACTATCTGTATATTTTATTTTCTGGAAGTCCCT
>NZ_CAWUDO010000272.1:0-1533 GCF_963920935.1 Nostoc sp. CCY 9925
TTGCTCTCTTGAGCCGTTAAAACTATTGATTCGCAGTGAAAGATTGCGAGTTAAAGAATTAACTCAAAGTGGCACTAGAAAAAATAAGTTTCTCAAGCTATGGTGTACATACACTGTTATTTCTGATAATGAAACTTCTCATGATTTTATCGAATCGGTTCTCAGAAAATTAGAAAAAGGTTGGTTCTCTTTTACTGGAGAAATTCATGCCCATAACAATACTAGAATTGAAAATATCCTCCAAAATTCCTTTAGCAATGGTTTTTTGCAATGGTCAGCCATACTAAGTAGTAAAATGAAACTTAGGATTAGGGTGCTAAGTGCCCAAGAAATATGGGAAATGATTTGGCAGCAATTCAATCTGTCATCGCCACCAGCAATTCCTAATCCTCTAAAGATAGATTCCGCCAATGGACTAGTAGAAACTCAAACTAGTGATTTTCATATCCGCCACCATCTGTTAGAGAATGAGCTATCTGTGCCATTTTTTGATAGGAAATGGGTAAAAATCCAAGATAAATATATCGGGGCGCTTAACTTCAGCCAAAAACCAGGGGGATGGTATGACGAACAAGCCCAACTGCGATATCTATGGGAATTAATCTCTAGAGATAGTATTTATGATACAGAGGTTATTTGTCAGCTAACAAAGGCAAATCAAGCTATTTCTAAAACAAATCTTCAACGCATTACCAAGCAATCAATTACCAGCACTTCTTTATCTACAGATAAAGGAAATATTGATGTCAAGTCGGGGATGAATATTGAAGAAGCGGTAGAGGCGCAGAAGACAATATATAAAGGTAGTGTAGTAGTGCATACCGCAGTTGCTTTTCTCGTCCACCGCCCAACTATTAGGGAATTAGACGAAGCTTGCCGATATCTTGCTAGCTATTTCTTGCGTCCGGCGGTAGTAGACCGGGAGATTGAATACGCCTGGAAGCTATGGTTACAGTGTTGCCCTATGGTGTGGGAACCACTATTAACCAAGCCTTTTAACCGCCGACTACCATATTTTAGTTCGGAAGCACCTGGGCTGATGCCATTGATCAGGACTGCTACAGGCGATCGCGCTGGCTTTGAGTTAGTTGCAGAAGAAGGCGGCACACCAGTACATTTAGACTTGTACCAAAACCACAAGAATTTGGCAGTCTTCGGCGCAACTCGTTCAGGTAAATCTGTGCTGGTGGCAGGTATTCTTACCCCGGCACTTGCACAAGATATTCCGGTAGTGGCACTAGACTATCCCAAGCCAGACGGAACATCCACTTTCACCGACTACACCAATCTGCTGGGTGAAGATGGGGCATACTTTGACATCTCCAAAGAATCAAACAATCTTTTTGAACTTCCTGATTTGCGCTCTCTGGATGCAGAACTGAGAAATGAGCGATTGAACGATTTTAAGGAATTTCTCTCCTCTGTGCTGATGACAATGGTGATGGGGACGAGCATGATTGGTGTCAGCCCAACGATTAGCACCAATATTGAGTCAATCATTGCTCTGAGTTTGAAAACATTTTTTAATGATGA
>NZ_CAWUDO010000273.1:0-1440 GCF_963920935.1 Nostoc sp. CCY 9925
ACATTTTCAGATCTGTTTTAATTTTTATTAGTAAATAAGATGCGGCCGCCCTGGGAGGCGAACCATTAACAGTCTTTGAACTAATTACAGCCAGCTATGCTGCTGATAATCTTAACTTGCGGGATGAATGGTTTGGTAATAGTCAAGAAGGGATTGAAGGTATTCAAGCTCATCTTAGAAAACAAGGTTTGTTACGTGAAGTTCAACCTACTGAGTTTTTACAAGGGCTAACGCTGCTGTACTCTTTGGAAAAACGCCAGCAAGACTTAAAAGCTGGTAAAACTGGTAAGCAAATAACAGGTGTGACTGCCAAGCGCGAAGCAGTTCTATCTTTACCTGTAGATGCTTTTCAAAAATGGAAACAACCTCTTATGCAAGGTTACTGGAAAGCAGCTAAATTCTTACGTCAGTGAATCCTTTTTCTCAACTGGTGATTTACCTTACCGCACTCAACTTATTCCTCTTGCCGCAGCCATGGCATTGCTGGGCGATCGCTGGCTGGAACCGAGAGTTTACGAAAAAATTGCTCGTTGGTTCTGGTGCGGTATCCTTGGCGAATTGTACGGCGGGGCAGTTGAAACCCGTATGGCTTTGGATATTCAACAGCTTATCGACTGGATTGAGGACGGTAAGGAAGAACCTTCAACTGTTCGGGATGCTAACTTTCAACCTGCGCGTTTAGGTAGTTTGCGTTCTCGAACTAGTGCTGCATATAAAGGTGTTAATGCTTTAATTCAGCGTGAGGGTGCTAAAGACTTTTTCTGGAAGTCCACTATTCGGGATCTAGGCGAAAATGACTGGGAAGAATGCAGACTCGATATTCATCATATTTTCCCGAAGAGTTGGTGTGACAAGCAGGGCATTCCTGCATCTCGCTATAACTCTATTCTCAACAAGACTCCCATATCATATAAAGCAAACCGCATGATTGGCGGTAAGGCTCCGAGTGAGTATCTGATTCAGCTTCAACAGCATAAAAATGTTCAGCTTGATGATACAGGTATGGATGCAATTCTAGCGACACACCAAATTGATCCATTACCACTGCGAAAGGATGACTTCGAGGAATTCATGGTAACGCGCCAGCGTATGATACTTACCAAAATTGAGGCTGCTATGGGCAAGCCTGTATTAGCGGGGGATGATTCGCCATTTAACGATGTTGTAGATGAAGACGAGTAATCAAAAAAATTAATTAACTTAGCAACATGACCTACTGGCTATTTCAAGGCAATCCCAAGTACTACCTCATCATCGATGGCATCCGCGACTTTGAACAGATGCCTTGGTTGGCTACGCGCTATGCCAAAGATATGGCTGCTAGTCATCGAGTGCTGAGAGGGAGCAACGCGATTTTGTGAGGTTGGGCGAAAAAGGTGCGATCGCTAAAAACTAGCTTCAGTACAATATAAATATTTACAACAAGTAAGACAGTATTAA
>NZ_CAWUDO010000274.1:0-1428 GCF_963920935.1 Nostoc sp. CCY 9925
TAAGAAAAAAGGGGTGTCTGATTGAATACAGTCCCCCTTTTGGCAGAAAGTGAGAAAAGAACTACCTACTCTCACCTGCCAACATGAAAAATGCCAGACTTGAAGAGTTTCGTCAAGTAGCCTACAAATATTTAGGTAGAGCTAAAGACGCGACCTTTGAATTAACAGATGCCATATTACTGACTCGCAATGTTTATTCCTTAGGAGACTTATCTTTATCACCAGTATTTAGACGCAAGTGGCCAAGTATTTATGAAGCGCTACAAGATAGCAGACCGCAGCGACAGAGATTGATGCAATTATATATCAAACAGATGCCAGCAGAGGGACGACCGTTGTTAGCAGGAGATCATACAAATTGGTCACGCCCAGATGCAGTAACGTTGCAAGAGCGAACCTATGAGCATAGTGGCATATCCATAGTGGGAAATAAACCGATTACCATTGGTCAAGGATATAGCACAATTGCCTGGATACCTGAAAAATCAGGCAGTTGGGCATTACCTTTGAGACATGAGCGGATCACAAGTGGGGAAAGTCCCATCTCAA
The DNA here is from genome assembly GCF_963920935.1 of Nostoc sp. CCY 9925. NCBI lineage: Bacteria > Bacillati > Cyanobacteriota > Cyanophyceae > Nostocales > Nostocaceae > Nostoc > Nostoc sp. CCY 9925. The sequence goes on from NZ_CAWUDO010000274.1 coordinate 550, forward strand.
AAGCGATTTGGCAACTAAAACAGGTGTGTAAATATTTACCTGTTAGACCGATTTCAGTTTGGGATAGTGAATATGGATGCGCCCCTTTTGTCTTAAAAACTGCCAGTATTCCCGCAGATATTCTCGTTCGGTTGCGCTCAAATCTGTGTTTATGGGGTGAACCAGGAGCTTATCCAGGGATTGGCCGTCCCAAGAAGCATGGTGATAAATTTAAGCTCAATGAACCAATAACATGGAGTGAAGCCACATCTGTGTTGAAAATGAATGACCCAAAATTAGGGACTGTGCGTGTTAGCTTGTGGAAAGATTTACACTTCCGTCAGGCTGCTACACGCCCAATGTTACTCCTGCGGGTTGAACGTCTCGACGCACAAGGCAATGAACGAGTATCCAAACCTTTGTGGTTAGCTTGGGTAGGGGAAGAAATGCCACCACTAGAGGAAGTTTGGTGTCTTTACTTGCGTCGCTTTACCATTGACCATTGGTATCGCTTTTTAAAGCAACGTCTACATTGGACAGTGCCACAGTTCAGTACTCCCAAGCAAAGTGAAAGATGGAGCGACCTCATGCCTCTGATGACTTGGGAATTGTGGTTAGCCCGTGATATTGTAACTGACAATCCTCTACCTTGGCAGAAGTCTCAGGGTAATTTGACCCCTGGAAGAGTTGCTCAAGCTATGGGTGGAGTTTTCGCGGCCATTGGTACTCCAGCCCTTCCACCCAAACCTCGCGGAAAGTCCCCGGGTTGGGAAGCAGGAAAAAAGCGTCACCGTAAAAACCGATGCCCGATTGTTAAAAAAACTGTAACACGACCACGCAAAGAACCATCAATTGCAGTTTAATACTCAAGATTATTGATAATTTCACTAAGTCTCTGAT
>NZ_CAWUDO010000275.1:0-1219 GCF_963920935.1 Nostoc sp. CCY 9925
GAAATGGGAATTAGCTCTTGCTGATTACAACAAAGCCATTGCGATTAATCCTCAAGATGCTGTTGCTTACTACAATCGGGGTATTCTTTACTCTGAGCAGAAAAAATGGGAATTAGCTCTTGCTGATTACAACAAAGCTATTGCGATTAATCCCCAGTATGCTGAAGCTTACTTATTACGGGGTATTCTTTACTCTGAGCAGAAAAAATGGGATTTAGTACTGGCTGATCTTAACAAAGCTATTGCGATTAATCCTCAGTATGCTGAAGCTTACTTATTACGGGGTATTCTTTACTCTAAGCAGAAAAAATGGGAATTAGTACTGGCTGATCTCAACAAAGCTCTTAAGATTAATCCTCAGTATGCTGAAGCTTACTTATTACGGGGTATTCTTTACTCTGAGCAGAAAAAATGGGATTTAGCACTGGCTGATCTCAACAAAGCTCTTGAGATTAATCCTCAGTATGCTCTTGCCTATCTGGGTCGTGGTTTTATATATCATGCACAAAAGAAATATACTTTGGCTCTGTCCCACTACAATCAAGCACTAGCTAAAGATGAAAAATTACTGACAGGTATTAATAATATTGGCTTGATTAAATATGAACAGGGGGCAATTGACGAAGCAGTTAAACAATGGCAACAAGCCATAAACTTAGATAATAAATCTGCTGAAGCACATCTAGCTCTTGCAGTTGCTTTATATAAGAAAGGGGAACAAGAACAAGCCTATAAGTTAGCCCAAGCTGCTTTACAGTTAGACAAAAACTTCGCTGATATAAGCTTTTTGAAACAAAACCTCTGGGGTGAAAATTTAATTGCTGATACTCAAAAATTATTTTCTAACCCTCGGATTCAAAGCGTAATTTCACAGTTACGTTAATAAACAATAAATTCAGTAAATAAGCTTGGATAGTTTGCCAGAGGAGTAAAACTTAGATACCTGATTTTTCTAAAAAGTTGGGTATCTTGTTTTTCACACACTATTGAGGACAGCTATCTTTTGAGTGAAACGCGATCGGATTGCGCCCACTGTAGGCAATGAGCTACGCTAGGCAGAGGGGGATGGCGTAACCGCCCGCTCTCTTGCGCTCGCACACGTTAGAGTTTTGAGTGCTGATTGAATTGAACAGAAAATGTGGCATTTAAAATCGAAAGAGTCCTACTGTTTTAGATTAAGTGTCCAATATTGGCGGCTAGAATCGGACACTTGCCATAA
>NZ_CAWUDO010000276.1:0-1218 GCF_963920935.1 Nostoc sp. CCY 9925
GAGATAATTTGAATACCAAGAATTGAATCGCCGCCCAATTCAAAAAAGTTATCATTAACCCCAAACGTTTTAACTTCAAGTACTTCAGACCAAATTTCCGCCAATGCGTGCTCAAGTGGGGTACGAGGAGCCAGAAAAGTCTCCTCTAATTCTGGCTGAGAACAGTCAAAGTCCAGCAGTGCTTTGCGATTCACTTTGTTGTTAGGTGTTAGTGGCAAATTATCAAGAAACACGAATGTTGAAGGCACCATAGGGTTGGGTAGTTTTTCTCTGAGAAAACTACTTAACTCACTACTAGTAGATACTTGTTTTTGGTGGAAAACCACATAAGCCACAAGGCGCTTCTGGAGTGAGGTATCTTCTGATGCCAAAACTATAGTCTCTCTTACGGCTGGATGTTGGTTGAGCACCATCTCAATTTCCCTCAACTCAATACGAAAACCACGGAGCTTCACTTGGTAATCAGTACGACCGAGAAATTCAATAGTGCCATCAGGTAAATATCGTGTTAAATCTCCTGTCTTGTAAAGTCGTGTTCCTGGTTCAGTACTAAAAGGATTTGGTATAAACTTTTCTACAGTAAGTTCAGGGCGGTTAAAATAACCCCTTGCTACTCCAACACCACCAATGTGCAATTCACCCGGAACTCCAATAGGAACAGGTTGTAAATGGGAGTCTAAAATATAGAACTGTGTGTTGGCAAAAGAAGGACCAATAGCAATATTTCCTGATGTTTCCTTTACCTGATGAATGCTTGACCAAATCGTGGTTTCTGTCGGGCCGTAAAGGTTAAATAATTCCACTGGATAAGCCAGAAGTTCCTGAGCCAAAGATGCTGACAGCGGCTCTCCACCGCATAAGACCTTTCGTAGCTGATGCTTGGCAAGAAGTTCCTTGTCTGCTTTCAATAGCAGATGATAGGTGGAGGGAGTTGCCTGAATAATGGTAGCTCCTGAAGAGACTAGTAGTATTGATAAATTAGTCCCACTAGCAATAAGGTCACGGGCAGCCAAAACCACCTTGACACCAATAGAAAGAGGTAGCAACAGTTCCAGAGCTGCAATATCGAAACAAATGCTTGTAACAGCAACCAAAATGTCAGCCGCACTTAGGTGAAGTGATTTTGCTATCGAAGCCAGACAGTTTATTACACTACCTTGGTGTACCATAACACCCTTGGGTTTACCCGTCGAGCCGGAGGTGTAAATCACGTAGACT
>NZ_CAWUDO010000277.1:0-1176 GCF_963920935.1 Nostoc sp. CCY 9925
TAAGTAAGTCGGCGCGAAAAAACTAAACTATGTAAAGATAAGTAAATACTGAGAATGCATCTACCGAGGTGACGAAGATATGGGAGCTCGTTTAAGGGTGTTTTTGACTGGCAATCAAGATAAAACTCTATTAAACCTAAGAACTGCCGATGCACCACAGAAAGTCAAAGACCGAGCAGAGATCATCAGATTAAATGCACATGGCTGGTATGTGGAAAAAATAGCCGCCCATTTTAACTTGACTCCACAAACAGTGAGAGAAGTTTTACATAAATGGGAAAAGCTTGGTATACAAGGGCTTTGGGAAAAACCGGGTCGAGGGGGAAAACCGAAGTGCAAGGAATCAGACATAGTTTTTTTGTCAGAATGCCTGAAAAAGGAACCACGCACATACAACAGTCTTCAATTAGCTCAAAAATTAGAGAGCGATCGCCAAATTAAACTGAGTCCCGACAGGTTAAGACGGGTACTCAAAAAAAGGGGATCATTTGGAAAAGAACAAGGAAAAGCCATAAAGGAAAACAAGACCCGGTAATACGGCAAAATAAGCAATCAGACTTAGATATGCTGGAATTAGCTGCTGCTGCTGGAGAAATAGACCTGAAGTATTTAGATGAATCAGGTTTTTGTGCATGGAGCGAACCTGGTTACACCTATTACTTCCGAGGTGAGCAAAAAAGACTAGAACAAAGTAAACGTCGTGGTCGTAGATTAAGTATTATTGGATTTCTTCAACCAATAATAAGCTTTGTTTACGGTTTGGTTATTGGTGGTGTTGACAGAAAATCTTATATCCAGATGATGGAGCAAGAAGCAGCTGATGTCCAAAAGACAGGGCGCATCAGAGTAATAGTGCAGGACAACGGGCCGATACATCGATGTCTTCAGGTGCAGCAGTTATGGTCAAAGTGGGAACAGATGGGTTTGTACATCTTCTTTTTGCCCAAATATTGCTCCGAAATGAATCCGATTGAATTGGAATGGCAACACCTAAAAAAGGATGAACTAGCAGGGAAAATGTTTAACGACGAGTTAGAACTTGCCTATGCCGTAATTGATGGTGTTCAAGCCAGAGGAGAAAAAGGAAACTATAGTATACAACGTATTAAATTTAACTCCAATCTCTACGGTTAACTTTTCGTTACATAGTTATAAATTTCCCCGCCGACTTACTTA
>NZ_CAWUDO010000278.1:0-1175 GCF_963920935.1 Nostoc sp. CCY 9925
TAAGTAAGTCGGCACGAAAAAACCAAACTATGTAAAGATAAATAAATACGGAGAATATATCTACCGAGGTGACTGAGTATGGGCGCTCGTCTAAGGGTGTTCCTAAGCTATGAGCAAGATAAAACCCTGTTAAACCTAAGAACTGCGGATGTACCACAGAAAGTTAAAGACCGAGCAGAGGTCATTAGACTAAATGCACATGGCTGGTACGTAGAAAAAATAGCTGCTCATTTCAATTGGACTCCTCAAACAGTAAGAGAAATCTTACATAAATGGCGAAAACTTGATTTAGAAGGGCTTTGGGATAACCCAGGTAGAGGAGGCAAAACCAAGTATAGCGAAGAGGATATAGTATTTTTAGAGGAATGTCTCAAAGAAGAACCACGTACATATAACAGTCGTCAACTAGCCCAAAAATTAGAGAGCGATCGCTCTATTAAACTGAGTCCCGACAGATTAAGACGGGTACTCAAAAAAAGGGGGTTATTTGGAAACGAGTCAGAAAGAGCCACAAAGGGAAACAAGATCCAAAAGTCAAAGAAATAAAGCAAGCAGACCTAGATATGTTAGAACTGTCTGCTGCTAGTGGAGAAATAGACTTGAAGTATTTGGATGAATCAGGGTTTTGTGCATGGAGCGAACCGGGTTACACCTATTACTTCCGAGGTGAGCAAAAACGACTAGAACAAAGTAAACGTCGTGGTCGTAGATTAAGCATTATTGGATTTTTTCAACCAATAATCAGCTTTGTTTACGGTTTGGTTATTGGTGGTGTTGACAGAAAATCTTATATCCAGATGATGGAGCAAGAAGCAGCTGATGTCCAAAAGACAGGGCGCATCAGAGTAATAGTGCAGGACAACGGGCCGATACATCGATGTCTTCAGGTGCAGCAGTTATGGTCAAAGTGGGAACAGATGGGTTTGTACATCTTCTTTTTGCCCAAATATTGCTCCGAAATGAATCCGATTGAATTGGAGTGGCAACACCTCAAAAAGGATGAACTAGCAGGACAAATGTTTGATGATGAGTTGGATCTTGCTTACGCAGTAATAGATGGTGTTCAAGCTAGAGGAGAAAGAGGAAATTACAGGACACAACGTATTAAATTTAACTCTAACCGCTCTGGTTAAATTTTCGTTACATACTTATAAATTTTCCCGCCGACTTACTTA
>NZ_CAWUDO010000279.1:0-1168 GCF_963920935.1 Nostoc sp. CCY 9925
CGGGAGCATCCCAGTTTTTTGCAAAGAAGGCGAAAATCAGTCAGGATAAGTAGGACGAGTGTATTTACTTACCGATGACCCCAGAACAAAAGCAAGCTCTTCAAGAACATATTCAGGCGATCGCTAAAATATTGTATGAAGATACGTCAGCAGAAAGACTAACAAACCTTGCAGGAATTGAAGAGGCAGTGCGAAGTCAAATGCAGAAGCATGTCATGCCAGAAGTAGGGGTTTTTTTATCGAAACGGTTACAGGCACAAGCGCAGGATATCAACGACGACTGAAAAGTATTTTGGGAGAATTGCCAATAACAAGCAAGCAGGCGCAGCAATTAGAAGTCCCGAACAGTAATCAATTGAGTCCGTATCTGGAAATTTGCTGTCTACGTGTGAGTGCCAATGTCAGCTATGAAGATGCAGCATCAGATATTGAGTATTTCACAGGCGTGCAAGTTTCCCGCAGTAGTCAGCAACGATTGGTACATCGCCAGAACTTTGAATTGCCGACACTAGAAGAGACGATTGAAGAATTAAGCGTTGATGGTGGGAACATTCGTGTCCGCACCCCTGACGGAGAAGTATGTGCATGGCTGGGCTATAAAGGGATTAGCTTACATCATCTAGGAACTGTGGGAACGTCCTTTCAAGATAATCAGGTTGTCATTGATTGGGTGAATGACCAAACACTGGCTAGCACAGTCACTTGTATTGGTGATGGACATGACGGCATTTGGAACATCATTGACCAACTAGCGCCTAACGTACAACGCCGAGAAGTGCTTGATTGGTTCCATCTCATGGAAAACCTCCACAAAGTCGGGGGTTCGCTCAAACGTCTTAAGAAAGCACAAGCTTTACTTTGGAAAGGTCAAGTAGAGGCAGCTAAAGGCTTATTTACTGATTGCAAAGGTAAACAAGCACAAAACTTTTGTCATTATCTCGATAAACATCGCCAGCGCATTATCAATTACGAATACCATCAAGCTGAGGAAATTTGTTCAATTGGTTCTGGGTCGGTTGAATCTGCCGTTAAACAAGTTGACCGTCGAACTAAGATTTCTGGAGCGCAATGGAAGCGCGAAAATGTGCCTCAAGTCCTTGCTCATCGTTGTGCCTACCTCAATGGATTATTATCGGTTTGAGCTACTTCAAAAAATGAGATGCTCCCG
>NZ_CAWUDO010000280.1:0-1162 GCF_963920935.1 Nostoc sp. CCY 9925
CTAAAGGTGGTAGTTTAGTCGGGAAATTAGCTAAATAAAACCTATGCTGAATCAAAAAAATAAACCTCAACTAAAAGAACCCTTACAATTACTTAGCCACAACAAATATGTAACAACAAGAGTTGGGATAATTTCTCTAGCTGGTTTTTCAATGGCTGCGCTTTCTCTATTATTACAATTTCTAAATTATGGAGCGATTAGTGTTTTAAATAAAAAACAGTTGGCATTAGTACAACTCTCATCAGGAGAGACAATTGCCGCTAGAGCAGTAGACCCAAAAGAACGGTCTGATGAAGTAATTAAAAAATTTGTATCTGATACATTTATTACTACATTTAATTGGGATGGATTAGTAAAAGCATTTAATGAGAAAGGAGAATCTATCACTAAGCAAGATACTGGGGTAGAAGTAGGTAGACTTAATAATAAATCTAATAGTAGGGTTACGACTAGAGCCTATGATGCTGCATTTGCTTTAAGTGAAAATGAAGGATTTCGCCCCGCCTTTCTCAAGAAATTAGCATCAATCACTCCGACAGGTATATTCAATGGTGATACTCAAGTATCTTTAATTCCCAGATTCATATCCCAACCACGTCAAATTAAATCAGGGAAATGGGAAATAGATTTTATTGGTACACTGGTAACTTTTGAGCGTGAGTATAACTCAGGTAAAGGAATTGCTTTCAATAAAACCGTTACAGTTTCTTCAATTTCTAATCCAGAATATATCCCAGCTAATACCACTGAGTTAGCTAAGAAGATTTATGCAGCCCGTCGCGCCGGATTAGAAATTACAGAAATTGTAGATTTAAACTTTGGGAGAAAGAAATGAGCGAAAACAACGGTAAAGAGTCTGTATCAACTATAGACAAACTACTGAGTATGGGTGATGCTGACCACAAAAATAACCCTGACAAACAGCTAGAACCGGAAAGTTTATTAGTTCCTACTAAGCACAATTTTGTTACTTCTCCTTGGTCACGATTAGGGATAATTGCTGTGCCTTTTGGAGTTGGATTTTTAGCTATATTTTTAATGCTCAATGGAGTATTTAATCCTTCTCCACCGGAAAAGATTGCTCAAAAGCCAGGGGAAACTATTACTGCTACAGAACAAACACAAGATAATGAGGGGGATGGTGACGCTCGTGCAAAACTAG
>NZ_CAWUDO010000281.1:0-1151 GCF_963920935.1 Nostoc sp. CCY 9925
CCCTCTTGTGTCACTTTCCGGGTATTCTGAATAAAAGGACTAAAAGAAAAAACTCTGGAAACTAAGCAGGGCAATGGATGTAGAATTACAAATCCTGAAACATTTGGCAAGAGATGCCCACCCAACAGTTGCGATCGTAGATGAATATTGTGCAGAGTACAAAGACCTGTTCAAAGAAGTAAGAAATTATGAATGTTTTAAATATTTACACTTAGGAATAATTTCTACAATCAAAAGAAAATCATTACCAGAGATAGCGAAAGTAGTAAGTATAAACTCAGCCCAATCATTACATCATTTTATAGCCAATTCTGATTGGTCAGTAAATGAGTTGAAGAGCCGAAGATTAAAGAAAATAAAAAGAGCATTAAATGAACGGGCAATTACGGTAGTAATAGATGAAACAGGAGACAGAAAAAAAGGTAAAAAGACAGATTATGTAGCTAGACAATATTTAGGAAGCGTGGGAAAAGTAGATAATGGGATAGTTTCAGTTAACGCCTATGGAGTTTACGCTAATATAACTTTTCCATTAAGCTTCAAAATATTTAAACCAAAAGGAACACTAAAGGAGTCAGATAAATATAAAACTCAAATAGAGTTAGCATCAGAGATAATTACAGAGTTAATGGAATCAGGCTTCAATATTGAATTGGTATTGGCTGATAGTTTATATGGTGAAAGTAGCCAATTTATTAGAAAATTGGATGAATATAACTTAGGCTATGTGGTTTCAATTAGAACTAATCATGGAGTCTGGTTGCCTTCAGGGCAAAGCGTTAGAGCGAATAAGTGGTGTAAATTTGAGAGAACATTTAGCAATCAAAAATCAGAGACTAGATACATTAGAGAAATAATTTATGGTAAAAAAAGAGCTATAACTTACTGGAAAATAACTACTGACCCAGAAATCATGCCGGAAAATTCTACCTCCTTCGTGATGACAAATCTGCAAGGGAATTTGAAGAAAACTTTAGGCGACCTCTATGGATTAAGGACATGGGTAGAATATGGTTTTCGACAGTGTAAACAAGAATTGGGTTGGACAGATTACCGCTTCACTAATTTCCAACATATTGAGAGATGGTGGGAGATTATTTTTAGTGTTTATACAATGATTAGTGTAAATTCTCCAGTCTTGTTAGGCTTCA
>NZ_CAWUDO010000282.1:0-1133 GCF_963920935.1 Nostoc sp. CCY 9925
AAAATTTATAAGCCAGTCTGTGCAAACCTTTGAGAGTCCGCTTTGATATCTTCATGGAAACGTAGTAATCAGGGTTAGAGATAGTTAGTGATAGTTTAGAGCAAAAAATATACACTCCCTTTATCTTATGTAACCTTGTAATTACCGCTTTTGATTAAGTCGGTAAAACTAAACTGCCAATTCTCAATCTAACTAACCCACAAACCAGAAGAATTATCTGCTCATATACATGAGAATGAAGCCGAAATCTGGACGATGCAATGCGGAAAATCTTCAGCAGCCGAATTATATGTTCGATAAAAATCCGATTGCTAGAAAAAGCTTTATTTTCAGCTTTTTGTAGAGCAGTTAATTCTCGATTACGAGGTTTTTTGTGAGGTGTACTAATATTTTTACCACCTTGATAACCTTTATCTCCTTTAAATGATTGTTGAGGAGAAAATTTTTGTTGTTGACTACGGAATAATGAGATGTCACTGGTTGGTCCCTTCATACCCACTACTATATCGACAATATCTTTGGCCTCTGGTAGTGAAACAACCTGGCTTTTAAGAGTATGGCGTTTCTGCTTACCAGAAAAGTATTCTTGTTGTACTTTTTTGTCTTTAGGTCTTTCCCTGGGCTGTTCGTAGCTATCCACAATTAGTTCAAACTCCATTAACATTTCTTGTACAATTGCATAATCACTTTCTCGATTTTCTACCTGTTCTAGTAAACTAGAAGGCAAAACTGCTCGCAATACTTTTAGCCAATAATGGAAGGTATCATTCGCTTCAGTTTTCGATACATTGAACTGCATTCCTAAAATCTCAAATGTCGGCATTTGTCTTAAATAAAATAGACACAGGCACACTTGTTCTGCAATCGTTAGTTTTGGTTTACGTCCTCCCCCTGGCGCATTGACTCTAATTTTTTTTATTTCTGACAGAGTAAGTTTTTCTTGATGTTTCAATTCAGCTTGCTTTACTAGCTCTATAAACTGTTTATGGTCAATCCCCAGTATTTGCTTGCTACGATGTTGATATTTATGAATATAATGAAGTGGATTTTTCATTATGGTAGACCCAAGGTAGACGCTCAAATCTTCCTTCTACCATTTTTTTGTACCTAAATTTATATTTCGGACAGGTCTA
>NZ_CAWUDO010000283.1:0-1102 GCF_963920935.1 Nostoc sp. CCY 9925
GATAGTCGTGTCTGTCCATTAAACGCTCCTATCGCTAGGTCTTCAGATGTCGCGCCACCGACACCCGAACTACTTTGAGTCAGTAAAAGCAGTCCTTTGATAATGTCTGGTTTACTTGTTTGCGGATTGACTGAACTCATTCTTGAATTGGTCAAAAATGTATCAAAGTCACTGCTTGAGTAAGGCAAGGCCGCTGTTGCAACACCGCGCAAAACCGAAGGAGAACTAGTTGTGAAAAAGAAACCATAAGCCCAACTATTTAAGTCCCACCATCCAGGTCTGTCAAAGGGCGCAATGATACCTAGAGGCACTAATAAAGTGCCTTGACTAAGAAATACGAATTTATATTCCTCACCACCATTCAAGGCATTAAGCAGAATGGTTGTAGAACTGCCAAAGCTTGAATAAGTTGCTTCTGTACTGCCGTTAGTTCCCGTATGGGTTCCAATGTTCCACCCTGCATATAATTGCTGCCCAATCAGCAGGGTTGTAGTAACACGAATTCTGAGGTAAGTTTTACCAAAATTCTTTGTGCTATCGTTTACCCATTCATAAACCAAGATTTGGTCAGTACCGCTCACAAATTCGTCATAAACTGCCGAATAACCAGCGTTTAAAAACGCGGTTTTGATGGCATTTACTAAACTGGTTTGTGTAATGGTTGGGCTTAGTGTGGTTTCTGTTCGTGTTGCAATTGCCATTAGAAATTATCCGGGTCTAAAGTATAGTTATCAGCAGACTGAAAATTTACGTTGTAAGTTGTTTGGCGATACTGCGTATTGTTCCTTGTGACAACTTGCGGAAAATTGCTATCTTCGATTGTGATTTGAATATCTGTGTTAGTCGCTTGATTAGTACTATTTAGGTAACCCGAAGCCTTAAGAATAATTCCAGTAACTAAGCTTTCAGCTGTGTTGTTAGCACTAGCAGTCAGTCCGGCTAAATCTGCCTTCAGGATGGTTATGGTTGTTGCGTCCTGGGTAGCACCACTACCAAGTACCTGGGTAAGGGTTGGTTCTGCCATAAATCAGATTTTTAATTGAAGTGAATAAATCTGTTTTATGAGCGATTGAAATTTATGTAAATCTTCCTCTTTTATGTA
>NZ_CAWUDO010000284.1:0-1094 GCF_963920935.1 Nostoc sp. CCY 9925
TTATAAAACAATGACAGCAACCATTCAACGTCGCGAAAGCGCCAACGTCTGGGATCGCTTCGCCAACTGGATAACCAGCACCAACAACCGCCTTTACATCGGCTGGTTCGGCGTATTAATGATCCCCACCCTACTAGCAGCCACCGCTTGCTTCGTAATCGCCTTCATCGCCGCACCTCCAGTAGACATCGATGGTATCCGCGAACCAGTAGCAGGTTCCTTGATGTACGGAAACAACATCATCTCTGGTGCAGTAGTTCCTTCCTCTAACGCCATCGGTTTACACTTCTACCCAATTTGGGAAGCAGCATCTCTTGATGAGTGGCTGTACAACGGTGGTCCTTACCAATTGGTAGTATTCCACTTCTTGATAGGCGTATTCTGCTACTTAGGTCGTGAATGGGAACTCTCCTACCGCTTAGGAATGCGTCCTTGGATCTGCCTAGCATTCTCCGCACCAGTAGCAGCAGCAACCGCAGTCTTCTTGATTTACCCCATCGGACAAGGTTCATTCTCAGATGGTATGCCCTTGGGAATCTCTGGAACCTTCAACTTCATGATTGTGTTCCAAGCAGAACACAACATCTTGATGCACCCCTTCCACATGTTAGGTGTGGCTGGTGTATTCGGCGGAAGTTTGTTCTCTGCAATGCATGGTTCCTTGGTAACTTCTTCCTTAGTTCGTGAGACAACCGAAAGCGAATCTCAAAACTACGGATACAAGTTCGGTCAAGAAGAAGAAACCTACAACATCGTTGCAGCACACGGTTACTTCGGTCGCTTAATTTTCCAATACGCTTCCTTCAACAACAGCCGTTCCTTGCACTTCTTCCTAGCTGCATGGCCTGTAATCGGCATCTGGTTCACCGCCTTGGGTGTAAGCACAATGGCGTTCAACTTGAACGGTTTCAACTTCAACCAATCAATCATTGACTCACAAGGTCGCGTCATCAACACCTGGGCTGACATCATCAACCGCGCTAACTTGGGTATGGAAGTAATGCACGAGCGTAACGCTCACAACTTCCCCTTAGACTTGGCTGCTGGCGATGTTGCTCCTGTGGCTCTAACCGCTCCTTCCATCAACGGTTAAT
>NZ_CAWUDO010000285.1:0-1034 GCF_963920935.1 Nostoc sp. CCY 9925
TATAGCGGTTATCAGTCCAGTTAAGTACACTTAGGAGAAAGCAATTCTACTGATAACTGGTTGCTATGAAAGCCTACTCTCTCGACTTGCGTCAGAAAGTTGTTGATGCTTATGCCTGCGGTGACATTTCCCAACGAAAACTGGCGAAAAACTTTGGTGTCACCTTAAGTTTTGTCCAAAATTTACTCAAACGCCATCGTGAATTTGGCACAATCAGCGCCAAAGTGCGTACTGAACAGACGCCAACAAAGTTGAATGCCGAACAGCTAGAAATCCTGGGTCAACTCGTCGTAGCACAGCCCGATGCGACGTTAAGCGAATTGCGGGAACGACTTTATGAGAAAACAGAGGTGTTAATTGGAGTGGCCACGGTGAATCGGATGGTTCGCTTTCAACTCAACCTAAACCTCAAAAAAAAGTCTCCACCCCACGAAAAAAGGCACTGATGAAGTCCAATTGGCCCGATTTGAGTACTGGAAACTCTTGAGGGGGATACCCGTGGAAAATCTGATTTTCTTAGATGAATCGGGGGTTAATCTATCCTTCATTCGCAAATGTGCCCGCGCTTTATCAGGGAAACGAGCCTATGCTCCAAAGCCAAATCGCAAAGGGAAAAATGTCTCGGTGATTGGTGCTATTAGCTTAAAAGGACTGCTCACCCACTGGAGTGCTTTAGGTTCTATCGATGCCTTGACCTTTGATGCCTTCATCTCTCAAAAGCTCGTACCTCAGCTTTGGCCTGGTGCAGTCGTTCTAATGGATAACTCCTCGATCCATAAAAGTGATGAACTTGAAGCTTTGATCATCGCTGCTGGCGCTCACCTCATTTATCTCCCCCCCTACTCTCCCGATTTTTCACCGATTGAGAATTGTTGGTCTAAGATTAAGAACATTCTCCGTCGCATCGGTGCAAGGACTTATCCTGATTTACTCAAGGCATTAGATGCGGCATTCGCAGAAGTGACGATAGAGAATTTGCTGGGTTGGTTTACTCACTGCTGCTACTGTACTTCACAAGACTGATAACCGCTATA
>NZ_CAWUDO010000286.1:0-1028 GCF_963920935.1 Nostoc sp. CCY 9925
TCAGGGAATACAAATTGTTCGTGGATTTGATCTTGAGGAGCCATCCAAGCGCGGATACCCTCGTTAAGCAAAATGTTTTTGGTATAGAAAGTTTCAAACTCTGGGTCTTCCGCCGCCCGCAATTCTTGGGAGACGAAATCATAAGCCCGCAGGTTGAGTGCCAAACCGACAATACCAACCGCTGCCATCCACAAGCCTGTAACTGGCACGAACAACATAAAGAAGTGCAGCCAGCGCTTGTTGGAGAAAGCAATACCGAATATCTGTGACCAGAAACGGTTTGCGGTCACCATTGAATAGGTTTCTTCTGATTGGGTGGGATTGAATGCTCGGAAGGTGTTAGCTCCTTCTCCGTCTTCAAACAAGGTGTTTTCCACAGTGGCTCCGTGAATCGCACACAACAGCGCACCACCCAACACACCTGCTACTCCCATCATGTGGAAGGGGTTGAGGGTGAAGTTATGGAACCCTTGGACAAACAAAATAAACCGGAAGATTCCTGCTACACCAAAGCTGGGAGCAAAGAACCAAGATGATTGTCCTAAGGGGTACATCAGGAATACACTGACGAATACCGCTATCGGGGCAGAAAACGCCAAAGCGTTGTAGGGACGGATTCCTACCAGCCGCGCAATTTCAAATTGCCGCAGCATGAAGCCTATTAAACCAAAAGCTCCGTGCAACGCTACGAATGGCCACAATCCACCCAATTGGAACCAACGGGTGAGGTCGCCTTGGGCTTCTGGTCCCCACAACAGCAATAGGGAATGTCCTAAACTGTCTGCTGGGGTGGATACTGCCACTGTCAAGAAGTTACAGCCTTCCAAGTAAGAGGAGGCTAAACCGTGGGTGTACCAAGAGGTGACGAAGGTTGTGCCTGTCAGCCAACCGCCTAGTGCTAGGTAAGCACAGGGGAACAGTAGTAACCCTGACCAACCTACGAATACAAAGCGATCGCGCTTGAGCCAGTCGTCTACTACGTCAAACCACCCTCTTGTACTTGGGGCGCGTCCAACTGCGATGGTCAT
>NZ_CAWUDO010000287.1:0-1000 GCF_963920935.1 Nostoc sp. CCY 9925
GCAACAAGTCCACTAGCTTTACTAGCCTTATCTGTTTCTCCAGTGCCAGGTATCTTTTTAAGAAAAAGGTCTTGTATTTGCTTAACACCATCTGCAACCTTCTTTGTAGTAGTGGCAGTTTTTTTAAGATCTTTCATTCTTTTGGCTGCTTCTTTAGCACCATTCTTAGACATGAATTGAGAAGTAATTCTTTTTACTTTCTTGGCTTCTAATAATAATTTACCTGGTTGCCCATTAGGATATTTGGATAGCTTATAAGCTCTTAAAGCACTAGGAGATATTTGTTGAGATACGGTCATGACTTATTCATTTATAAAAAAGTTTAAAATACCTGAGAATATATTTTGTGATTCATTTGCATTTTGATTGTGTTCGTTAAGGGAGTCCAGAATATCTTTTAAATCGTCAATTACAGTTCTGACGACTCCGCCCAATTCAAGAATGTCAGTTTCTGCTTTTTTCAATCTTTTTAAGATTGCTGATAAATCATTTGGATTATCGTTTTGCTTTTTCTCCAAATCATTTAATCGAGAATTCATTTGGTTAATCGCCGATTTTAAGGCATTCAAATCATTTGAATTCTTGTCACAGCATTCATTTTGCTTTTTTTCTAAATTGTTTAATCGGGTATTTACCCGATTAATAGCTGCATTTAGTTGGGCTAATCCTTCATTGATATCTTTACAAATCTCTGCCATAGTTAACCCCTCAATTGAGAAGCAATATTTTTGAGCCTATCGCCAACTTCTTGGCAAGAAACGCAACAATAACCAGGAAATTTATTATGGGTACATTTATGGCTACCTTCAGGACAATCTTGATTACATTTGACATCCCAATCACAATCAATAGTGTTGTCATCAAAAATTATTGCGCCAGTACTATCAGTTATTCGCACTCCTTTAGTATTCGGTAAATCATTTGTTTGAATCGGTGTAATGTTGGTAATTGTTGCTTCGATATATTTCCAATTACCTCCAGTACTGGCTATCGTGTACCA
>NZ_CAWUDO010000288.1:0-968 GCF_963920935.1 Nostoc sp. CCY 9925
ATTTGTCGTAATAGTGCGAAATTCTGTGGAGCATTATCTTTTCTAATTCGACAATCATCTTCTCTTAAAGCAACATCTAATATCCAGTGCAATGAATTTTCAATTCCCCAATGGCTGCGAACCGAATTAGCAAACTGTTCGACATTATTCTCCAGACTACTGATAAAATAACGAGTCTCGACTGTTGTTTTACCATCTACTTTTCGGACAGACTCTACCATACCAACACTTTTTAATTTTGACCAAGCTGAATCTTGATTCAGCCGAGATTCAATTTGAGATAACATCACATAATGGCGTATTTCATGACGACCATGCCCGATTTCTTCTGTTTTATATGTGCTATGTTCAATCCCCTCAAAACCTTTGCTTATCCCTGACTGGAATAATTTTTCAACTTCATCGTAAAGATTTCCTTGATTCTTTTTTAACGTAATTACATAGTCTGCATCTTGTTGTGTAATTAATTTTACAATTTCTTTTTGACAACCTATAGCGTCAATTGTCACAATACACCCAGCTATTTCTAATACCTTCAATAATTCTGGAATTGCTGTAATTTCATTCGATTTCTCATCTACCTTCACTTGCCCTAATACCAATTTATTCGTAGTTGCCCAAGCACTTACTATTTGGATTGCACTACAGTCACTACTTTTATCGTAAGAACCACGTAAGGTTTTCCCATCAATTGCAACAACTTCACCATTAGTTATCTTTTGTATTGACTTCATCCAATCAAGAAAACATGACTGAAACTGTTGAGGATTTATTTGTGCAAAAACTCTTGCGAATGTATCGTGTGATGGTATGCCATTCGGCAACTCTAAAAATGTTTTTAAAAACGAGTATTTGGCACAACCATAAGTTTCTATGGCTACCCAACTATCTGCACCACAAATGACTGCACATACCGCAACGGTCATGATATCGATTAAGTTATGCCGCTTCGTGCGATCTATTCGTGG
>NZ_CAWUDO010000289.1:0-968 GCF_963920935.1 Nostoc sp. CCY 9925
CAATACCTTAGCCAATTTACGAGGGTTCAATGCCTGTAGAAACGGGATGAATACGTCCTAAAGAAGTAAGCTTGGCAAAAATCTGGGTTAATAAAATAGGCTCAGGCATTTCGGGAAGCATTTTTAAAATTTCATGGACATATCGAAAACCACTCTGGGTGAGCCTTAAGGTCAAGAATGCCGGAGTCGGGATTAAGGAGACGAAAATCCCAGAGGAGATGATGGGATAAATTGACCATGAAGAATGCTAGATTAGCAGCATTAGTCACAGCCGTTTGGCTTAAGTTCATAAAATCTTCCAGCCCCCAAAACTGCTTGGCATCACGAAAATTAAACTCGATTTGGAAACGGAGTTTGTAGTAATCGATTATCTTTTCGTATGACAACTTTAGGTCGCTAGAAAATAGAATTACATGGCTACGAGCATTAGTTTTAAGATTGGTTTTGACTAAAATAACTATATTTAGTGCTTGAGCAAATTCCTTGTGGAGTAAAGTAGTTTGATAAATGTCAGTTTTGATATCCTCCTCAATGCTACTTTTACACAAATATGCGTCAGGTATATTACAATAATCCAGCTTATTACCGTATTTACGACGGGATCGACGATTAGGATCGGGGTTTTGGTAAGGTATGTATAATGCTGAATCATGGCGTAACTTGGAAATTATATGCAACTTAACTTGACGAGCCATCTGCAAGGCATTATTGTTCCCAAAATGACCGTCTAACACTAAGTAAGTCAGAGGGATAAAGTTAGCTATTAACAAGACTAACTCATTAATCATCTTCTTAATTCTTAGTAATTCAGATGTGAAAATAACCTCTGTTTTATTCTTGTTCTTGCTCCCTTTTGGTCGTCCACGCTTACGTTTATCTAATGGTTTTTTTTCTGGGGTTGGTGACAGGCTACTTTTTTCTACATCGCTCTTGATTACCTGTTCTATCCGAATCGGAAACGAGTGCCT
>NZ_CAWUDO010000290.1:0-930 GCF_963920935.1 Nostoc sp. CCY 9925
TAATTGTTGCTTCGATATATTTCCAATTACCTCCAGTACTGGCTATCGTGTACCAACCAGGAAGATTGCAATTACCAAAAGCAGTAGAGCCACGGGAATAAATTTGTATGTTTTGATCTCCAATAATCCTAATACCTGAAACAGGAGCATACAAATTGTAGATATAATTACCCTCACTGATTGCATTAGTATTAGAATTTCTTTCTTTGGCGTAGTAAGAAATTTTTACAGGAGTGCAATCTGGATTGTTTGCAGATTTACAAGTAATTGTTAGTGGTGGCTTAGTGCTTTTAACCTCAAAGGCTTTTCCATTCTTAGTTAAAGTTACGATTGCCACACTATCGGTAGTTGAACAATAGCTAGACATAAACTAAAAATTGTTAGGGTTTATAGATTGCGAAATATCGGGATTGTTAAACTCGTCCAACGGATAATCAAAAAAATGTAGCCAGTAAGTAGACATTCTTTGACCGTCGTCAATATCGACTCCTGAAAACAGGAAATCAATTTTTACTAGATTTAGACGATTGATTAAGCAATTAAGGAATAATGCAGAAAGTATCCCTTCTGGCGTGAGATTAGCACCAATGTCACCCTTTCTAACAATTAAAGCTGTAGCATTCTCTTGATAATTCTCACCAAACAAGGCTTGCTTAAGGGTAATTTGTCGAATAGCCTTGAGGCGGTAAAAGTAGCACTTTAAAGAAATAGTCAATTGCACAAAACCGTTGTATTTATAGTTAAAGCAATTGACTTTCAACTGACACGAAGAATAGCGGTTGTAGGAATACATTTAAGCAATCCTTATGCCTAATCCTCCAGTCACGTTACTGAGGACTAGATATTCTTGCGATGAGTTCAGCGGGGCTACTATTGATAGTCGTGTCTGTCCATTAAACGCTCCTATCGCTAGGTCTTCAGATGTCGCGC
>NZ_CAWUDO010000291.1:0-926 GCF_963920935.1 Nostoc sp. CCY 9925
TAATTGTTGCTTCGATATATTTCCAATTACCTCCAGTACTGGCTATCGTGTACCACCCAGGAAGACCACAGATGCCAAAAGCAGTAGAGCCACGACAATAAATTTGTATATTTTGATCTGCAATAATCCTAATACCTGAAACAGGAGCATACAAATTGTATGTATAATTACCTTCACTGATTGCATTAGTATTAGAGTTTTTTTCCTTGCTGTAGTAGAAAATTTTTACAGCTGTGCAATCAGGGTTATTTGCAGATTTACAATTTATTGTTAACGGTGGCTTAGCACTTTTGATTTGAAAGGCTTTCCCATTCTTGGTTAAAGTTACGATTGCTATGCTGTCTGAGCTTGAACAATGAGTGGACATTGTTAGAAGTTATTAGGGTTTACAGATTGCGAAATATCAGGATTGTTAAATTCATCTAACGGATAGTCAAAAAAATATAACCAATAAGTAGACATTCTTTGACCGTTGCTAATATCCGCACCTGAATAAACTAAATCAATATTTTTCAAGTTCAGGTGATTGATTAAGCATTTAGCGAATAATGCAGTAAATATTGCTTCAGGGGTAAGACCTATGACTTCAGCTTTATTAACAATCAAAGTTGTAGAACTTTCTTTGTAATTTTCGCCGAACAAGGCTTGTTTGAGGGTAATTTGTCGAATAGCCTTAAGTCGGTAAACGTAGCACTTCAAAGAAATAGTCAATTGCGTAAAACCCTTGTATTTGTAGTTGAAGCAATTGACTTTAATCTGACACGAAGCATAGCGTTTGTAGGAATACATTTAAGCAATCCTTATACCTAATCCCCCGGTCACGTTGCTAAGAATTAGATACTCTTGTGATGAATTCAGCGGGGCTACTATCGATAGTCGTGTCTGTCCATTAAACGCTCCTATCGCTAGGTCTTCAGATGTCGCGC
>NZ_CAWUDO010000292.1:0-893 GCF_963920935.1 Nostoc sp. CCY 9925
TGGGTTAATTAAACTCATAGAAGACCCAGAATCCGATGTGCGTTCTCGTGCCGCAGATGCGCTGGGTAAAATCGGTTCAGAAGCGGCAATTCCTGGGTTAATTAAACTCATAGAAGACCCAAAATACTCTGTGCGTTCTAGTGCCGCAGATGCGCTGGGTAAAATCGGTTCAGAAGCGGCAATTCCTGGGTTAATTAAACTCATAGAACACCCAGAATACTCTGTGCGTTCTAGTGCCGCAGATGCGCTGGGTAAAATCGGCAAAAAAACTTCTAGTTTGGCGACTAGTCTAGCCCAATGGATTCAGGAACAACAGGATTCAAAATATGTTGGAGATGCAATTGATTTGCTGTGGGATTTGGTGTGTGGGTAGATAAAAATCGTAATACTTCGGCTACGCTCAGTACAAGTTCGTAATTCGTAATTAATGGTACAAGCCATTCTTTATTGATGGAGATAAAAAACATAATTTTAGGACTTACGCACTGTACAAATTGTCTATTATGTGCATAAAAATATTTGGTTGTCTCAGAGTATTATCGATTTTAACCGGGTAATGGTGGCTTTACTCCAATACGCTTGGGTTAAAGGCTAATTCTACAAAATTGTGGGTTTTTGAGACGCGATAAATCGCCGTCTCTACAAGTGTTTTGGGACTACCAAATAAAAAAAATATACAACTTTTCTTGTGGGGTGGGCGTCTCGCCCGCCCGTAGAAAGGGGCGGACAAGATGTCCACCCCACAAGACTGGATAATTTATTTCTTGGTAATCCCTTTGGTCTTATCTCAACTGTATTGGGCTTTACTCAGGCGAGCGATCGCAACGGACTTGTGTTGTGAACCAACGGACTTGTGTTCTGAACCAACGGACTTGTGTTCTGAACCAACGGAC
>NZ_CAWUDO010000293.1:0-892 GCF_963920935.1 Nostoc sp. CCY 9925
TCCGAGGTCGAACGAGAGGCAGAGACTATGCGATTAGCAAGTGAGGAGGCACAGCGACCCTTCGATCTCAGCCAAGGTCCACTGCTACGAGCTACTTTGCTGCGGTTAGACGAAAAGGAAAATGTGCTACTTTTAACAATGCACCACATCGTTTCCGATGGCTGGTCTACTGGAGTGTTGGTTCGAGAAATAGCAGTGCTTTACGAAGCCTTTTCTGCTGGTAAGCTGTCACCACTGCCAGAATTGCCCATTCAGTATACAGATTTTGCATATTGGCAGAGGCAGTGGCTACAGGGAGAGGTACTAGAAACGCAGTTAGCTTACTGGAAGCAGCAACTAGCTGGTGCTCCACAGGTACTAGAACTACCAACAGACTATAACCGACCAGCAGTTCAAACATTTCAGGGTGCAAGCGAGCCTCTAGTGTTACCCAAAGCCTTATCTGAAGGCCTCAAGACTCTGAGCCAGCAAGAGGGGGTAACTTTATTCATGACTCTACTAGCGGCATTTAAAGTCTTACTGCACCGCTACACGAAGCAGGACGACATTATGGTCGGTACCCCAATTGCTAACCGTAACAGAACCGAGACTGAGGGACTGATTGGATTCTTTGTAAACACTTTGGTAATTCGCACTGAACTATCAGATAATCCCAGTTTCCAAAAATTCCTGACTCAGGTACGTGAGGTAGCCTTAGGGGCTTATGCACATCAAGACTTGCCTTTTGAGAAACTGGTAGAGGAACTACAACCAGAAAGGAACCTAAGCCACACGCCGCTTTTTCAAGTAATGTTCGTTCTTCAGAATGCACCTATACCACCCTTGAAACTTTCGGGCTTAAGCTTGAGTCCCCTGAAGCTCAATACCACAACGGCGAAGTTTGATTTGACTT
>NZ_CAWUDO010000294.1:0-856 GCF_963920935.1 Nostoc sp. CCY 9925
TTGATTCCTCCTTTCTTTCCTGTCTTGACAGCAGGCATCATAAATGGAATATCTAATGCCTGCAACCATCTAATTACAGGAGTATTAAAAAATCCTCTATCCAAATAGAGTTTTTTTACATTTATTTTAAGGGATTCAAGTTCTGCCAATAAATAAGTAATGAGCGCTACACTGGTATCTAGTTTACGAACCCCTCTAACTGCAAGAGTTACACGCTTATTCTTGGTAATAACATATAAAGTTGCATAAGCGTAAAATGAATGAGTACCAGATTTAGCTTGACTTCGATATATGTAAGGTAATTCCTCTAATGTTGGCTTACCATAATAGCAAATTAGATTTAAATCAATCGCTATTTTTAAACAACCATTTTTTAATCCTAAAGGAATTCGGCTTTTCAGTGATTGATTTATTTGCGTCTCTAATTCTTCAAAATTATTGATTTTATTGAGATGATATCTAATATCATTGGCTGTAGGAACATTCTTTAATAGTTTAGCTGTGTTCTCAATACTATCTCCACTGCTAGCTGCTTTTATGAGAATCTCGAATAAAGTTTGTTGGTCACATATTCCTTGAGTTTCAATCGAAAAATTTTCTACTAAACACTCAATAACTTCATTAAGGGTTTTTGAGTCTGTTAAAATCGGTTCTTCTGTAGACTCGCTCCTCTTGGCAATTCGATGAGATGAAACAGTCAATTTCCTCAGCCAATATACGACACATTACTTTGATCATTTCATATTTTGAACTACTGCAAAATATGATAAGTATTTTTTATGAAATCAGTATTGGATAATACTTGCTTCTCTGTACTCATTTGTTGGTGATATCTGCTGTATCCATAGTGGTTCGC
>NZ_CAWUDO010000295.1:0-849 GCF_963920935.1 Nostoc sp. CCY 9925
GGTTTAGAAAGCCTTTGGGAATCACCCGGTCGAGGGGGAAAACCAAAATGGAAAGACTCGGACATCATATTTTTAGAAGAATGCCTAAGAACTGAGCCACGCACATACAACAGTCCGCAGTTAGCTCTGAAATTAAAAAGAGAACGCAACGTACAGATGAGTCCCGACAGGCTAAGACGGGTACTCAAAAAAAGGGGGTCGATTGGAAGCGAGCCAGAAAAAGCCATAAAGGAAAACAAGACCCGATAGCACGAGCAAACAAGCAAGTAGACCTAGATATGTTGGAATTGGCAGCTGCTTGTGGCGAAATCGACCTGAAATATCTGGATGAATCAGGGTTTTGTGTATGGAGTGAGCCGGGTTACACCTATTACTTCAGGGGCGAGCAAAAACGTTTGGAACAAACAAAACGTCGTGGTCGTAGGTTAAGCATCATCGGGTTTCTTCAACCAATAATCAGTTTTGTTTACGGTTTAGTTATCGGTGGTGTTAACCGTAAATCTTACATAAAAATGATGGAACAGGAAGCGACTGATGCACAACAAACAGGACGTATAAGGGTGATTGTGCAGGATAACGGGCCAATACATCGATGCCGAGAAGTTCAACAACTGTGGAAAAAATGGGAGATTCAAGGTTTATACATATTTTTTCTACCAAAGTATTGCTCCGAAATGAATCCAATTGAATTGGAATGGCAACATATCAAGAAAAATGAATTATCTGGGCAAATATTTGATGATGAGTTAGACCTTGCTTACGCCGTAATTAATGGTGTTCAAGCTCGAGCAGAAAAAGGTAATTACAGTACACGACGTGTAAAATTCAACTCCGATTTTCCTGGTTAAT
>NZ_CAWUDO010000296.1:0-813 GCF_963920935.1 Nostoc sp. CCY 9925
TTACAAGTGGTGGCTGCGTACAAATCAAAGTATTCCATCACAAGCATTAACAGAAAGATTAGCTAGTAACTAAGCTTTGATTAAGATAAGGTTATAAAAGAGAGCTTTTCACTTGTATTAAGTTCATTTTTCAGAGCTAACAGTTTTAGGAGCGTTATTGCAGACCCCAGACCCTGTTAAAGTAGGAGACAAAGTTTTAATTCTACGTCCTTTTTATGTCACTGGAAAAGTTGGGGTAGTTTGTGGTCGAGAGTCACACTCAGATGGTCAATCAAGCATCCGTTGGCTGATTCAAGTAGAAGATGATGAGGAAAATATTGTAGTGTCACTCAGGAGGAATGAGTTTGAAGTGATTGCCCCGGAATTAGAGTAACTTCAGTCTGTTGTCGGTGGTTCGCCACCAATCCCCAGTTCCTTCTTACTGCGCTTTAACTGTTTCCAAAGTTCCTTAATTTGTTGGTAAGCCTCTTTGGGGTCAAGCTTACCATTGCTTTCTAAACTGGTGATAATGCCAACTTTTTGAGCAAATTCTTGCAAGTTAGCATTAAACACTAAGTTTTCTGGTTTAACTTGTCCGTAGTAGCGACCACGAGGGTAAAGGAATTTATTTTTGTCTTCCCCCTGAGACTGGTTCATGACTTCACCTCCTTACTAATAAGTTTTCACGAATGATGTCAACCCAGTTGAAACTATCTCCTTAATCAATGGGTGTTGGGAAATATAGTTAGCGATCGCTGGAATTATGAGCCTTTTTTTAGTATGACTCATAGTCCAGAATCGTCAAATTGAGAGTCGAAATATTTCAGCAATTTA
>NZ_CAWUDO010000297.1:0-790 GCF_963920935.1 Nostoc sp. CCY 9925
GATGCTCCTGAATTGGTATCTATGCCATTAAAATCAGATGTATAAGCTGTTGGTTGCTGTATATTCAACACTCCTTTTTTGAATGCAAAATAGCAATCAATGATGAAATGAACCGTTTCCAAATAGCTTTTGTCTAATTGTTTAGCCTCAGCGAGTATGCGTTGACGATAACTATTTCTAATGCGTACTTTGTCTGAGACATTATCTTGATTATTGAGCATCGCTTTTTCCTACTGGGTTTTTAAGAATTTTTGTTAACTATTGCTTTGGCCATTTCTAGTAATCCCGCAGCATTAGCCTCTACCGGATTGTCCAGGACTTTGAAGCCATTTTTCTCTAACAGCTTTTTGTACCCTGGCAACAAACACCCGCCTCCTATTGCCCAAATTTCATCGCCTTGGTGTTTAGCATCCAGTGCCATACCTACTACTTTTTTCAAATATTTTTCATACCAATCCTTAAAACAAGCCATGTAGACATCTTTGATATCAATGTCACGACTATATCTGGTGTGTTCGTTTTCTAAGCAAAATCGCACCTTTGATGCGTCCCCAACTTTACCCCCATTAAGATGTTTCATTTTTTGGGCAATCTCATCGATGAGGACTTCTACACCGACTGGGTAAGGTGTGTGTACTTCGCGCTTTCCTTGGGTATATCGAGAATACAGTGTTGTGCCGTTGCCAAAATCTATCACTGTTAATTTTTTGGGAAGGGAACGCCCAAATAATGCTCCCATTCCTTCTGGAACAACTTTTAGTACTTCTACCTTGACTTCTGAGGGTTTGCC
>NZ_CAWUDO010000298.1:0-736 GCF_963920935.1 Nostoc sp. CCY 9925
CTGGTCATACCCCTCTATTTTCTAGAGGCTCTTACCAGAAACGAGCCGCACCATTGTTGTCTGTATTGCGTTCAAAATGATTTCCAGCACGAAAAGCAGATTCACCGACTGTATATGCTGTCCCATTAAATTCCACTCTCCCTGGAACGTCTTCCATATCTGCTGTGGAAATGTAGCTGGGAACTCTCACAACTTCAAAGCCATCGACTAACAGCTTCAAGCTTCCGTAGCCATTGTCAAAGCCTGCCGGAAAAATTTTTTGCAGTGCGTGGATGTTCGTCATCGGTGTTAATTGAGCCATAAAAACAGAGCTTTTTGAGGATACCCTAAATGAGGGTTAATTGTAACCCATACCCATTTAGCTACCATGACTTCAGATGATATATTTGGGTACTATATGACCCTCATTTAGCGACTATTTGTGATTTTTAATTTTTTACCAGGTTCACTTATTTTTAGGAATTTGAAAAAACTGGTTCGGGGGTCAAAGAATTTTGGGTCTTGAATTGAAACGCGATCGCTCTATCTAGAGGATGGATGATTTTTAATTAAAGATGCTGAATTTCTTTCCTCACAAGAAGAATCACTGCGGGGCTAGTTTGTTAGACGACTATTTGCTAAGTGGTTCAGCCTTTTCTACCGAGTCATCATTTAATCCGAAAGTTAATTCCAAAGGAGTCTTGGACGGGTACGCCTTTACTACCTGTCGGTAAACATCATAGTTAGTAGGTAGCGT
>NZ_CAWUDO010000299.1:0-727 GCF_963920935.1 Nostoc sp. CCY 9925
TTTGACTTTGTCCATGGAGGACACAGAACAAGGAATAATTGGAGAGTTAGAGTACAGCACTGATTTGTTTGCTGCTGCTACTATCCGTAGGATGCTAGGGCATTTCCAAAGTTTGTTAGAAGGTATTGTTACCAATCCAAAACAACATCTATGGGATTTACCGCTTTTAACTAAAGCAGAGCGAAAGCAATTATTAGAGGAGTGGAATGACACCAAAGGTGACTATCCCAAGAACCTGTGTATCCATCAATTGTTTGAAGCTCAAGTAGAGCGAACCCCTGATGCTGTAGCAATAGTCTATGAAAATGAACAACTCTCTTACCAAGAACTCAATTCCCGTGCCAATCAATTGGCACATTATTTGCAAACACTGGGCATTGGACCAGAGGTAAGAGTTGGCTTGTGCGTAGAACGCTCCCTTTTGATGATGGTGGGGCTACTAGGCATTCTTAAGGCGGGGGCAGCTTATGTACCATTAGACCCTGCTTATCCAGAAGAGCGATTAGCCTTCATGCTAGAAGACAGTCAATCTTACATTCTACTGACCCAACAAGAACTTGTAACAAGACTACCGAACTATAGCGGACAGGTTTTATGCTTAGATATGGACTGGGAGAACATTGCTCAAAGTAGTGAGGACAATTATGCCAGTGAGGTAACGACTAACAATTTAGTCTACGTGATTTACACCTCCGGCTCGACGGGTAAACCCAAGGGTGTTATGGTA
>NZ_CAWUDO010000300.1:0-686 GCF_963920935.1 Nostoc sp. CCY 9925
AACACCGTATATCCCTGACATCCTTAACTTCCTCAAGGATGAAAAGGTTAACTCATCTGTTCGTGGCAGTGCGGTATTGGCATTGGGCAACCTGGGAGAGGCGGCAACACCGTATATCCCTGACATCCTTAACTTCCTCAAGGATGAAAAGGTTAACTCAGGTGTTCGTCGCGGTGCGGCATCAGCATTGGGGAAGCTGGGAGAGGCGGCTAGCAAGTATATCCCTGACATCCTTAACTTCCTCAAGGATGAAAAGGTTGACTCAGATGTTCGTAACAGTGCGGCATCAGCATTCGGCAAGCTGGGAGAGGTGGCTACCAAGTATAATATCCCTGATATTCTTAACTTCCTCAAGAATGAAAAGGTTAACCCAAATGTTCGTCACAGTGCGGCATCAGCATTGGGCAATTTGGGACAAGCAACAACCAAGTATATCCCTGACATCCTTAACTTCCTCAAGGATGAAAAGGTTAACTCATATGTTCGTCGCAGTGCGGCTGAGGCATTGGGCAACCTGGGAGAAGCGGCTACCAAGTATATCCCTGACATCGCCAACATCCTCAAGGATGAAAAGGTTGACTTAGATGTTCGTGGCAGTGCGGCATGGGCATTGGGCAACCTGGGAGAAGCGGCTACCAAGTATATCCCTGACATCGCCAACATCCTCAAGGATGAAAAGGTTGACT
>NZ_CAWUDO010000301.1:0-673 GCF_963920935.1 Nostoc sp. CCY 9925
CAGTAAACCAAAAAGTTTTTCTCCAAAGAGCGATCGCTAAAATATTTACATTTTTTAATACATTCTGATACACAATTCTCTAACCAACAGACATAGTATAGATTATAATTACTTATGATTAATTGGTAGAGAAATTATCATTACTAACCTGATGGAAGATAGATGCTTTCAACTACTTGATATTTACGCTGTAGGGCTTGAGATAAAAAGGCTAACATCTGTTTAAGTGTAAAAAGTGTGCGATAAATTAATCGACTACCTTTCCTTTTACTACTGATTCTGAGCCAAAGAAGATTTACCCAAATATTAACTAAAAGAAAAGATATACCCACAAATAGTAATCTCAAAACTGGATTTTTATTATTCGTTTTAATTCGACAAATATTTTTCAGACGGTAGCTAGTTTCAATTCCAAATCGTTTCCGATAATCTTGATAGATATAATTTAAATTTGTTGTGATTTTGTAAGTCACGTAAGCAAAGTATTGAACCCCATGTTTTTTACGCTTACCTTTTCCATATTTGCAGACAATCCATAAGTCAAATGTGACTGAATCATCTTCATCTCTTGTAATTGTATAGGTAGTTTTATAACTTTTTTTACCCTTGAAAAATTGCTTGATTCCTCCTTTCTTTCCTGTCTTGACAGCAGGCATCATAAATGGAATATCTA
>NZ_CAWUDO010000302.1:0-625 GCF_963920935.1 Nostoc sp. CCY 9925
CTAACTCATAACCAGAGAATTTATTGGTTGTACCTTCTAAAAATGCTCCTTTGGTCTTTCCGTTGAGATCCCGCATCACAAAAACTACATTTGCTTTTGAGTCGGCATAAACTAATCCCTGGTTATATAACATTTGTACGCAATCAGAAGGTATACCTCGTTTCTCTTTTAAGTAATGTTCTACTTGCTGCCACTGTTTTTTATCCTCAACGGGTGGGGCGAATTGGGGTGCTAGTTGAGTTTGGATAATAAGAGCCGCAACTTTTTGAGCATGAGCTGTTGCTGCACGTTGGGCCCCAGCTTCACCAAATCTATCCCCCAGCCATGCGATCGCAGTTGTTTGGTTACATTGATTAACGTGCTTGACTAAATCAATAGCGCTATTACCATCCAACGAGGAACTATTGCCAAAGTCAGTAAATTGAGAGCCATCTATATTAATGATGTGGTTTCGCCCTATCCATTCATTTCCTTTACGCCACAGTCCCAACTCCCAAGCAACATCATCCAGAACTAAATCAGTTGACAATTCGGTAAGTTTTCGCAATTGCTGATTATCTTTCTCTAATAGCTCAATTCGTTGTCTTAGTTGTTCATTTTCAAAGGCTAAGGCTTTGGCTGTAGC
>NZ_CAWUDO010000303.1:0-625 GCF_963920935.1 Nostoc sp. CCY 9925
GCTACAGCCAAAGCCTTAGCCTTTGAAAATGAACAACTAAGACAACGAATTGAGCAATTAGAGCAAGATAATCAGCAATTGCGAAAACTAACCGAATTTTCCACTGATTT
This sequence comes from Nostoc sp. CCY 9925, assembly GCF_963920935.1. Classification (NCBI taxonomy): domain Bacteria; kingdom Bacillati; phylum Cyanobacteriota; class Cyanophyceae; order Nostocales; family Nostocaceae; genus Nostoc; species Nostoc sp. CCY 9925. The sequence continues at coordinate 111 of NZ_CAWUDO010000303.1, forward strand.
AGCTTTAGATGATGTTGCTTGGGAGTTGGGACTGTGGCGTAAAGGGGATGAATGGGTAGGAGGAAACCACATCATTAATATAGATGGCTCTCAATTTACTGGCTTTGGCAATGGTTCCTCGTTGGATGGTAATAGTGCTATTGATTTAGTTAAGCACGTTAATAAATGTAACCAAACAGCAGCGATCGCATGGCTGGGGGAGAGATTTGGTGAACTTGGCGCTCAAAGGGCAGCGATGGCTCATGCTCAAAAAGTTGCTGCTGTTATTATTCAAACTCAATCGGCACCCCAATTTACGCTACCCGTTGAGGATAAGAAACAGTGGCAGCAAGTAGAACATTACCTCAAAGAGAAACGAGGCATACCTTCTGATTGCGTACAAATGTTACATAACCAGGGGCTAGTTTATGCCGACTCAAAAGCAAATGTAGTGTTTGTGATGCGGGATTTGGAAGGGAATACCAAAGGAGCATTTTTAGAAGGTACAACCAATAAATTCTCTGGTTATGAGTTAG
>NZ_CAWUDO010000304.1:0-544 GCF_963920935.1 Nostoc sp. CCY 9925
GAACTGCTATGACCAGTGAGAGTTTGTAAGACTTGCCCGTTGCGATTCCACAGCTTTACCGTGTTGTCAAAACTGGCAGAGGCAATGGTTTGACCGTCGGGGCTAAATGCCACGCTATTAACCGAACTGCTATGACCAGTGAGAGTTTGTAAGGCTTGCCCGTTGCGATTCCACAACTTCACCGTCTTGTCATCACTTGCAGAGGCAATGGTTTGACCGTCGGGGCTAAATGCTACGCTATTAACCGAACTGCTATGACCAGTGAGAGTTTGTAAGACTTGCCTGTTGCGATTCCACAGCTTCACCGTGTTGTCAGAACTTGCAGAGGCAATGGTTTGACCGTCGGGGCTAAATGCCACGCCCGAAACTGAACTGCTATGACCAGTGAGAGTTTGTAAGACTTGCCCGTTGCGATTCCACAACTTCACCGTCTTGTCAGAACTTGCAGAGGCAATGGTTTGACCGTCGGGGCTAAATGCCACGCCCAAAACTGAACTGCTATGACCAGTGAGAGTTTGTAAGACTTGCCCGTTGCGATTCCACA
>NZ_CAWUDO010000305.1:0-523 GCF_963920935.1 Nostoc sp. CCY 9925
TAGTAATACTTTTACCTCCTGCCTCCTGCCTCCTGCCTTCTGCCTTCTGCTATAACACCAGAAGAAGATAGAAAACTTGCTCAACAAGAAACTCAACAAGCAAAACAAGAAGCTCAATTATTACGAGAACGGTTGCGATCGCTCGGCATAGATCCTGATTCTCTCACCTGAATTGCTGTAAGCAAACTCCAACAAATAAATTACTACTATTTGTGGGGTGGGCATCTTGCCCGCCCAGTTTACAGGATGGGCGAGACGCCCATCCCACAAGAAATATTAAGATATTCTATTAGTTTGAAGTTCCTAAAAACTCGTGAACGAGTATTAAATACTCATTAATGGAGTTCAGAGGTGGATTAATCCAGTTCAAATACTCGTTAATCCAGTTCGGAAGTGGATTCATCTAGTTCAAATACCCGTTAATCCAGTTCAGAGGTGGATTAATCCAGTTCCAATACTCGTTAATCCAGTTCAGAGGTGGATTCATCCAGTTCAAATACTCATTAACGGAGTTCAGAGGTGG
>NZ_CAWUDO010000306.1:0-498 GCF_963920935.1 Nostoc sp. CCY 9925
TAACAATGATTATCATTTTTACTATCTGTATATTTTATTTTCTGGAAGTCCCTAATTCTGGGGATTGAGTTAATAGAAAAATCTTGGTTCTATCTGGTCGAGTTGGCTTCACCTGCTTTTCCTAAAGCTACCACCACGACTAATCGCTTTTCATTGGTACGAGAAGAAGACTTGGTGGGAGTCAATGTCTAAGTGTTTTCAGCTTTCCCAAAAAACTGGAGTTTAGACTAAAAGCGATATGAGAGAACGCAAATCAAAAGGAACTTAGAGATTAAAAATATTCTCCAGTTAGCCTCAAAGCATCCGCGACCTTTAATAATTATGTAGTATATTTATTCACTTTATAATACAATAATGATAATCATGAAAAGGGTGGGAGAGAAACGAGCGTCGCTCGTTTCTCTCCCACCCCCCTTATTCGATTATCATTATCAGATAATGAGTAAGAAAAAAGGGGTGTCTGATTGAATACAGTCCCCCTTTTGGCAGAAAGTGAGA
>NZ_CAWUDO010000307.1:0-494 GCF_963920935.1 Nostoc sp. CCY 9925
TATGACTCATAGTCCAGAATCGTCAAATTGAGAGTCGAAATATTTCAGCAATTTAGGTTAACAGTTTCTGAGCTTGAATTTTTTCAAAAATAGCACCTTCACTAAAAAATTTCTGCCCAATACTCTTCCAGCCTCCTAAATCCTCAGCTTTCAACAGAGTTTTAATTTGAGGAAAATTGCTACTTAGTTCTTTTGCGATTGTAGTATCAACAGGACGAAACCCTATTTTGGCAAATTCTCTTTGCACCTCTGGAGTGTAGAGATATTGGACAAATGCTTCTGCAACTTTTCGAGTAGCGTGTTGTTCAACATTTTTATCTACTACAGCAATAGGATTTTCAATAGAGATATTGACATCAGGGACAACATACGAAAACTTTTCGCCCTTTTGTTTTGATAGGATCATTTCATTTTCATAATTGAGTAAGGCATCACTCTGACCATTGGTGATAGGTTAAGATAAAGCGTATTTTGTCAATCAGTTAAAATACTCA
>NZ_CAWUDO010000308.1:0-475 GCF_963920935.1 Nostoc sp. CCY 9925
ACCTACACCCCTCAAATATTGAAAGCAAAGTGCAAATAAATATTGAGATGGTCAAACCTAGGTCGGTCGCAGACATTTGTTGAAAGCTTTCAAACTATGATTTGGTTCATTTATGGGCTATTAGCTCAGGTGGTTAGAGCGCACCCCTGATAAGGGTGAGGTCCCTGGTTCGAGTCCAGGATGGCCCACCTGAAAGTAATTAGTAATTTATAATTAGTAATTCGTAATTAACTACGAATTAAGAATTACGAATTACGAATTATAATCTGGGGGTTTAGCTCAGTTGGTAGAGCGCCTGCTTTGCAAGCAGGATGTCAGCGGTTCGAGTCCGCTAACCTCCACCTTGTAGCGTCAGCTATAAATAGAAGAGGGATTAAATTCAGCAAAGTGACAGATAACGCATGTATTGTATGTGTGAATGTCAGACTGCTGGGTAGTTATCCAGCCAGAACCTTGAAAACTGCATAGGAATGCG
>NZ_CAWUDO010000309.1:0-454 GCF_963920935.1 Nostoc sp. CCY 9925
GCTTGCATGATGTCGCTCTAGCAAAAAACTTAACGCAAGTCCTCAATGGAGAATATCAAGCGATACTCGCAGGCAAACCTTCAGAAGTCAAAGTAGAAGTGCTAAAAGTTGTTCCAGAAGGAATGGGGGCTTTGTTTGGGCGTTCCCTTCCCAAAAAGTTAACAGTGATTGACTTTGGCAATGGTACAACACTGTATTCTCGATACACTCAAGGCAAACGGGAAGTACACACACCTTACCCAGTCGGTGTAGAAGTCCTCATCGATGAGATTGCCCAAAAAATGAAACATCTTAATGGGGGTAAAGTTGGGGACGCATCAAAGGTGCGATTTTGCTTAGAAAACGAACACACCAGATATAGTCGTGACATTGATATCAAAGATGTCTACATGGCTTGTTTTAAGGACTGGTATGAAAAATATTTGAAAAAAGTAGTAGGTATGGCCCTGGATGC
>NZ_CAWUDO010000310.1:0-423 GCF_963920935.1 Nostoc sp. CCY 9925
CCAGGGCGGCCGCATCTTATTTACTAATAAAAATTAAAACAAATCTGAAAATGTTATACATAATCTGGCAAAGTGCTTTTGTTATAAATAAAATAAATCAATAACTTACCAACAATATCAATTAGCTTATCGCCAGATAAATCATGACCTATTAATACTAAAAATACTTGTTACTTGGGGACATAAAATTATGCTTGTCCTCCAGACAAGTGAAACTTCTGCGTAAAAATTTCCATTCAAGTTTTGATATACTATTTTAAGCTAGGGCTAAAACTCTTGCTAAATAATTATCATCCATTGCGGCGAGAAACTGTTTGTTTTTGATTCCACGTTTGACCCGCTTCTCCTTAGTTAAAAGATTGACGGCTATTTGTCGTAATAGTGCGAAATTCTGTGGAGCATTATCTTTTCTAATTCGACAAT
>NZ_CAWUDO010000311.1:0-422 GCF_963920935.1 Nostoc sp. CCY 9925
ATTGTCGAATTAGAAAAGATAATGCTCCACAGAATTTCGCACTATTACGACAAATTGCAGTCAATCTTTTAACTAAGGAGAAGCGGGTCAAACGTGGAATAAAAAACAAACAGTTTCTCGCCGCAATGGATGATAACTATTTAGCAAGAGTTTTAGCGTTAGCTTAAAATAGTATATCAAAACTTGAATTAAAATTTTTAGGCAGAAGTTTCACTTGTCTGGAGGACAAGCATAATTTTATGTACCCAATTAAGGAGTATTTTTAGTATTAATAGGTAATGATTTATCTGGAGATAAGTTAATTGATATTGTGGGAAAGTTATTGATTTGTTTTATTTATAATAAAAGCACTTTGTCAGATTATCTATGACATTTTCAGATCTGTTTTAATTTTTATTAGTAAATAAGATGCGGCCGCCCTG
>NZ_CAWUDO010000312.1:0-323 GCF_963920935.1 Nostoc sp. CCY 9925
CCACTTTTCGGTTGAGTGGAATACAGACCTAACCCCCAGCCCCTTCCCTACAAGGCTATCCATTACCCGGATCTTTCTCAACATTTGCGAGAGTATTCACTCACGTTTCTTACAACCCTTATTGGTCTGTTGTTAATTCTCAATAAAAACCTAATTTTAGCGAGAATATTAAGAGCCAATTTGTCAAGTATGCCTCACACCTCAGTGTTTAAGATGCCTACAAAACAAACGTTTCAAGATTGTAAAGAAAGATGTGACTAATGGATAGCCTACAAGGGAAGGGGAGTAAGATTCAAAGCCTCTCTCCTTTTAGGAGAGAGGTT
>NZ_CAWUDO010000313.1:0-290 GCF_963920935.1 Nostoc sp. CCY 9925
TTTGAGTATTTTAACTGATTGACAAAATACGCTTTATCTTAACCTATCACCAATGTTACAGTACCAACCTGGAAAACTTATTAGTAACTGACCGAGATAAAGAAATTGCTTATAAAGCATTGTTAGATAATCAGCCTGACCAAAATGTAGAAGAAATACTCAAAGCTAGTCCCGCCAGATGGACTCATGATGAAGCTAAAGCATTAGTTCTAATTGCTAACAATCGATTGGCATCTAAGGGACTTCCAGAAAATAAAATATACAGATAGTAAAAATGATAATCATTGTTA
>NZ_CAWUDO010000314.1:0-282 GCF_963920935.1 Nostoc sp. CCY 9925
GTGTTAAGCATACCGCCAGCGTTCATCCTGAGCCAGGATCAAACTCTCCGTTTTGAATGAATCGTTTGTAGCTCAATAGCTGCGCTTTTTTAACCTCAGCTTGGTTTTTCTATTTACTTGACGCTGACCACTTGTTGTATAATCGCTTTCAAACTATAATATTTTCATGGTTCGGTCTCCTTTGAGCGTCGCTCTTTTCGCTTCGCTCTCAGGCACTTATCCAATATAACTAACACTATTAAGAGTGTCAACTCTTTTTGCAAAAAACTTTTGCAATTTTTT
>NZ_CAWUDO010000315.1:0-278 GCF_963920935.1 Nostoc sp. CCY 9925
GTGGCGCGGATGCAGGGTGCGGGCTGGTATGCGCGCCGACCCAACATGGTGCGGCGCGATCGTCCGGCCTGGGCGGATTTCTGCGAACAGGCGCGCTGACGCAGGTTGCGGCCTGATCGGGTGCGCCGGAAAGCCGCGCCCCGTATGTTGCGAAAAACGCAACTTCATGAGGCTTGTTGTTGCATTGTTACTTACGAACGGACTTTTAAAGTGATCCTGCGGGTCGCGTAAAGCCGGTCTGTTTTCGGAGGGGAAAATGAGCAAATCGATCCTAAATC
>NZ_CAWUDO010000316.1:0-270 GCF_963920935.1 Nostoc sp. CCY 9925
GTTGGACGCCAATGGCTAGGTCGAGATCGTATGCGGCAACCATCTGCCCGTAGCTTTCCTGCGCGCTAACGAAGCACCGAGAAACCGCTTCGACCATGGCAGAGAATTTTGGTCTTCCTCGATGGAAGGCGGTAATAAGGTCCAGGTACTTTTCAACGTCTGCCATGTCAGGTCACCGTTAGCGTCACGTCGGCGGCAGTCATGCTGGCGGCTTCATTGAAAGCGAGAGCGCAATCGGGCGTTCCCGCTCCTCCAGGCCCACTCAGCGTG
>NZ_CAWUDO010000317.1:0-268 GCF_963920935.1 Nostoc sp. CCY 9925
CATTGGATTTGGGGAAAAGGTTAATGGTTCGACAAGCTCACCAACCGGGTAAAGGGTAAAGGTGAATGGCACGCTTGTAAAGCTATTTCTTGGGGTGAGGCAGGAGGCAGAGGGCAGGAGGCAGAAGTTATGAAATCTTTGTGCTGCAAAACTTTCGGGTTTTTATTTTCTTTTCCTTCTGCCTCCTGCCTCCTGCCTTATCTTCGTGCCATTCGGGTAAAGGTTAAAGGTTTTTTCTTTCCCCCTTTCCCCTTCCCCTTTTCCCCTT
>NZ_CAWUDO010000318.1:0-266 GCF_963920935.1 Nostoc sp. CCY 9925
GCCCAGGGCCCGGCGCTCGGGGATGCCCGGATAAGCTTCTGTCATCGCCAGTTGGCCGCCATAGGCGATGGCTCCCTCGACATCCGTGTCGATGGGGTTCCAGTGGTTCCAGGACGGCAGGTCCGAGATCAGCTCCCAGAGCCGATCCGATGTGGCCTTAACGCCAGCGCGCTTGTCGATGCGGGTGTCTTCCATGGCGTGCGATCTGACACGGCTTTTCGCCGGAAGGAAGGCCCGATGCGTTGCTGCGTCGCTTACTCAGGCTG
>NZ_CAWUDO010000319.1:0-262 GCF_963920935.1 Nostoc sp. CCY 9925
CGGCTTTCACGCCACCGGTGAAGGTCTATAGTTCGTCACGGCCCGCTGGGGCTTGAGGAGGACAGGCGTTTGCGCCCGCCAGTTCACGATCCGACGCCGCCGACCGCATCGCGACGCGATGCGCTGGGCCTCTTGGCCTCAACCCCCTTTCTGGCCGCCGCCCAGGATCAGTCCTCACCCTCCGAAGAAGTGCGGCTGCTGCAGAACCTGCTGACCCGGATGGGCGTCGAGGTCCGGCTGGAGGGCGACAGCCCGCGTCAGT
>NZ_CAWUDO010000320.1:0-262 GCF_963920935.1 Nostoc sp. CCY 9925
CGGCGTGATCTGATGAATAAGGGGGGCGGCGGCGCGTCATGGCGCCGCCGTCTTTGCCCAGTCTGCCGGGCTGATTTGACGGCATGATTTTATCCGGGCAATTCGGAGCCTCGAACGAGGAGCCGAACATGATCCCCACTTTCGACATGCAGTGCGCGGCCTTTGCCGGCCAGCGCCTGATCGCCGAAGGCCGGCCGCAGGAGGTGCTGGCTGCAGTCAAGGCGGCGACGGACGCAGGCGAGGGCGTGCTGGTCTTCGACCT
>NZ_CAWUDO010000321.1:0-261 GCF_963920935.1 Nostoc sp. CCY 9925
TGGGCCGAGACGGGATCGCCACCGGACGGCCCCTCGATGCGGATCACTTCCGCCTGTTCAGCCGCGAACCTTTGCACCAGGCCGGACAGAGCCGCCTGCTGATTGGCCGACAGTCCATTGTCGTGGACGGCCAGGGCGATGCGGTCCAAGCCCGGCTCGACCTCCAGCACATAGTTGGACAGGCTGTTCAGAGCGGCCGGCTGCGTCGGGACGCTGGTGGCGCAGGCGCCCAGCGCGGTCGCGGCGAACACCAGGGCGATT
>NZ_CAWUDO010000322.1:0-258 GCF_963920935.1 Nostoc sp. CCY 9925
GGGGTGGGCGCCGCCGGTGTATTCGAAATTGGTGCGCGCCAGGCTGAACAGCTTGCCGCTTTCGCCGCCCTGCGAATAGGTGATCGACTTCTCATAGGGATTGGGGCCTGCGCCCGCCTCGCTCAGATCGGCCTGGGCGCCTTCGGAGAACTGGTTCAGTTCGCGCACCGCGTCGGCGTACAGCGGGCCTTGAAGTTCGGGCTTGTCGGTCACGCCTGCGGGCAGGGCCAGCTTGACCGTCGCATACTGGTTCTTGCT
>NZ_CAWUDO010000323.1:0-255 GCF_963920935.1 Nostoc sp. CCY 9925
CGTCTATCTCGGTGGCGTGGCGCTGGATGCGCAGGCCCTGGCATTGGCGGGCACGCTGGGGGCTGAGGAACGTTCGCGTCTGGCGGAGCCGGACACGGTGCTGATCGACGCCGCTGATATGAACAAGCTGGATGTGGCGCCCGGCGACACCGCCGAGATCAATGGACGCCGCGTCCGCATCGTGGGCCTCACCAATGGCCTGCGGGGTCTGGGCGGGGTCAATGTCATCGCCTCCGTGGCCACCACTCGCGCGCT
>NZ_CAWUDO010000324.1:0-254 GCF_963920935.1 Nostoc sp. CCY 9925
GCCTGCCCGGCAGCCACACAGCGCGCGAGGCGCTGCTGGCCGGCGTGCGCCAGGAAGGCTTCAATGCCGTGCTGATTCCGGCGCCCTGGCTATGCCCGGCCGGCGCGCGAACCCTGGCGCCGATCGACGCCGACCACGCGCCGACGCCCGAAGGCGGCGTCGAGCCGCTGTCGGCGCGGCTGGCGCGCGAGGCGGACAGCGCCGCGCGACATGGCCTGGCGTTGCTGCTGCGGCTGGAGTTGCAGCGGGTGGCG
>NZ_CAWUDO010000325.1:0-254 GCF_963920935.1 Nostoc sp. CCY 9925
TGAATACGCCCAGCAAGCGGGCGTGCCCTGCACGGTTGATGACGCCAGCGTCATCGGCAAGTCCAACGAAGGCGCCATCGTCCATGAGATCGGCTGCTCTGGCGAACAGGGCTACTGGATCAAGAAGATCGACAACGCCTGGCAGAAGACCGAATGCATTCAGGTTCTGGCCGAGCGCGGAACCTGCCGGCTGACGACGGCGGGCGAGATCGCCGCCTCGGTCAAGAAGTGGCTGGCAGGCTCGGACGCCGCCG
>NZ_CAWUDO010000326.1:0-251 GCF_963920935.1 Nostoc sp. CCY 9925
TTGGTGAGTTGGACAATTTCCGATGGCAGAGTGCTCAGTTGATTGTCGCCCAGGTCGAGGGTTTGCAGATTGCTGAGTTGTCCAATTTCCCCTGGCAGAGTGCTCAGTTGATTGTCGCCCAGGTGGAGGGATTGCAGATTGCTGAGTTGGCCAATTTCCGATGGCAGAGTGCTCAGTTGATTTCCGTTGAGGTCGAGGGATTGCAGGTTGGTGAGTTGGACAATTTCCCCTGGCAGAGTGCTCAGTTGATT
>NZ_CAWUDO010000327.1:0-251 GCF_963920935.1 Nostoc sp. CCY 9925
GTCGAAACTTATCGAGCTGCTCGTCCTCGACGACGACCAGGTCGCCGAGCTGAACGACGGTGGCACCGTCGCGGGCATCACGCTCGACGACGTCGCCACCATGTCGGTGTCCGACCTGCGCAAGACGCTGCGTGAAGCACGCGCCGAAGCCGAGGCCAACGACAAGCTGCTATCGGAGAAGAACGACCAGATCGACACACTCAAGAAAGAGCGCGACGCAGCCAATCGCCGGATCAAGGCGGAAAAGCCTG
>NZ_CAWUDO010000328.1:0-250 GCF_963920935.1 Nostoc sp. CCY 9925
TACCAGTAGTGCTGTCCCACACACGGGCTGTCTTGTCAGCACTCGCAGTGACAATTTGCTTGCCATCTGGGCTAAAACTGGCATTGATGACCCAATCTTGATGCCCTTTGAGTTGAACTAGCTGTTTACCAGTAGTGCTGTCCCACACTCTTGCTGTCTTGTCAAAACTCGCAGTGACAATATTCTTGCCATCTGGGCTAAAACTGGCATTGTAGACCTGTTCTTGATGTCCTTTGAGTTGAGCTAGCTG
>NZ_CAWUDO010000329.1:0-241 GCF_963920935.1 Nostoc sp. CCY 9925
CGTCCATGGCGAGCGCCATCGTCATTGAGGACACGCGACGTACTACGAAAGTGCAAATGCGATTGAAAAAAATACTTATGTGATCGATTTTGCGCTTGACCCGTGGCGTCAGGCACGAGGCCGCCGCCTGCGCCACGCCCCGGCTACGCTCCTGGGCGCGCCAGCACCGTCACCCAATAGCGCGTATGCCGCCGCACCTGCACAGGGAAACTGTCCGAGATTGCTTCCAGCGCCTCGTAGG
>NZ_CAWUDO010000330.1:0-237 GCF_963920935.1 Nostoc sp. CCY 9925
AGAGCGATCCGACCGACGGACAGCCGGTCCGCGATGCGGTGCGACACCGTGAAATCGCTGCGCCAGCGGATTTCACCCAGCCGCCAATCCCTGGGGATGCTGTCGATCAGCGGCTGGCCGTAGGTGAACAGCCGCACGGTCTTGCCCGCATAGGGCAGGCAGATGAAGGCGCGGCCGACGCCGAAATTGACCCAGACCTGATCCGTGGGCGGCCCCTCGATCTCTGCATCCATCAGA
>NZ_CAWUDO010000331.1:0-234 GCF_963920935.1 Nostoc sp. CCY 9925
GTCGGCACTTGTATAAGCTCATTCGATACCCACATCATCCACAATTAGGCGCCAGATCGGCTGCGCGCCGGAGACGAGGGAAATCATATGAGTAAGGATGGGGACTACGACGACGGAGACCTTAGCGAGGAGGATAAGGAAAAGATCGAGATCGAGGCTGAAGAATGGGAGACGATGAACGACCCCTATTCCGATGACGAAAAAGACCAAATGGGATCGGAGGAATTCTTCAGG
>NZ_CAWUDO010000332.1:0-234 GCF_963920935.1 Nostoc sp. CCY 9925
ATGACACAGAATATGGAGGGGCATATGCCTGATGCGATAATTGCGACGCTGGCCTGGGTCGGCGCGGTTGGGGCCGTCGCTCTGGCGGGCGTGCTTCTGGCAAAAGGGCGGATCGGCTGGGGCTGGTTCGTCGCCGCCCTGGTGCTGATGGTCGTCTATGACGCCGTGCTGACGCGCGGATACGGCCACATCCCGTTGAGCTTCTGGCCGTCCAAGTGGAACTGGGAAGGCAAG
>NZ_CAWUDO010000333.1:0-233 GCF_963920935.1 Nostoc sp. CCY 9925
CGTCGTCGGCGTTGAGAGCGCCAAGGAATACGACCCCTATGGCCGCCGCTTCTTCGCCGGCGTCCGGTATCGGTTCTAAGGGATGACGGCGATGATCCTCACCAGACGCGGATTTGCAGGTCGGGCGGCGCTGGGGCTTGGCCTCAGTCTGTTGCCCGGCGCGGTGCTGGCGCAGGCTGTCGGGACGGGCGGAAAGCTGGATTATATTGATCTGGCCAAACGCAGCGCGCGCT
>NZ_CAWUDO010000334.1:0-232 GCF_963920935.1 Nostoc sp. CCY 9925
AAGCGGACTGTAGAATCATTGCTGGCACTGATAATCCACTTGCCATCAGGACTAAAGGCGACAGAATTAACTTCTTTTTCATGCCCGCGCCAAGGTTGACCAATGGGGTTGCCGTCAATATCCCACAAGCGGACTGTAGAATCATTGCTGGCACTGATAATCCACTTGCCATCAGGACTAAAGGCGACAGAATTAACTTCTTTTTCATGCCCGCGCCAAGGTTGACCAATGG
>NZ_CAWUDO010000335.1:0-231 GCF_963920935.1 Nostoc sp. CCY 9925
TGTGCCCATGATCATCGGCGCGACCGATCTGGAGCTGGGCGTCGTGCCCGCCCTGTTCCGCGGCATGGTCGCCGACCGCACCATCGCCGACATGAACATTCCGCGCGACAGCCTGACGCCGCTCTATGGCGACCGCTCCACCCTGAACACCTACATGCCGTCGGAACTGACGATCGCAGAGCCCGCGCGACGGCTGGCGGCGCTGGATGCGGACAGGAACCGCCCAGTCTG
>NZ_CAWUDO010000336.1:0-230 GCF_963920935.1 Nostoc sp. CCY 9925
CTTTTGAACCGCCCTCCGACTTTGGTCGGACCCCGGCGCAGGGTGACGGCGAGACGATCCGACATCGCGCGCCCCTGACCCGGCCCGTGACCGTCGACGCCTATGCCGCCAGCTATGAGGTCAGTCCGTCGGACATGGAGGTCGCCTATGATCAGGGCGTGGCCCAGGCCGAACTCGACACCGACCGCCGCATGGGGCCGCTTGACGGTCGCTGGCGTGTGACGGGCGCG
>NZ_CAWUDO010000337.1:0-229 GCF_963920935.1 Nostoc sp. CCY 9925
AACCTCAACGGCGTGACTGACGGCTTCGTCAATTCCGCCACCCAGGCGACCGGCAACTACACCCAGGTCTATACCGAGAAGGCGACCTTTGACGTCAACTCGACCCAGACGGCGACCGGCGACAACGTCAGCGCCCGCACCAATCTGCACGGCCCCACGACCCACATCCTGAAAGGCGGCGAGGTCACATCTGCGGCCAACGCCAACAGCGCCCTGATCGGCGGCCCCT
>NZ_CAWUDO010000338.1:0-229 GCF_963920935.1 Nostoc sp. CCY 9925
CGACGCCCTGCTGTTGGTGGCCAAGAGCCTGCGCCAGTAAGACGAAACGCGGTGCGCGTTCGGCGCCGCCGCGATGACGCCAGATCGATAAAGGCGCGCCCTGCGGGGCGCGCATTTTCTTTTTTGCGCCTGAGATACAAGCTTTTCGCGTCGAGAACGAAACCTAGGCACGCCCCACGTCTTGAAGATATAAGCATATCTTTATATGTCTGATCGCCTGACCATCAGA
>NZ_CAWUDO010000339.1:0-228 GCF_963920935.1 Nostoc sp. CCY 9925
CGGGGCCTCGCGACGGCCGGTTATGATGACCTGATTGTCCCGCGCGTGCAGGGCCTCCGCCAGGGCGCGGCCGATGCCGGTGCCGCCGCCGGTGATCAGGATGGTGTTGCCGGTGATGTTCATGGTCAGGCTCCTGTTCTGACGCGTGCAATCGCGTTGAAACCCAGTTATGACGGTCGCTCTCTTATGGAAAGTAGGCACCGAAACCCGCCATACTTACCGCACGGA
>NZ_CAWUDO010000340.1:0-227 GCF_963920935.1 Nostoc sp. CCY 9925
AGCCTGCAGCATATCGGCTCGCTGGCGCTGGAGGCGACCGACGGCTTCCTGCGCGCGCCCGCACTGCCCAAGGCGACTTACAACGCCGTCTATGCCGATGTGTTCGGCCTGGCCGTGCTGCGTCATCCGCCTGTCGTCGGCTGGCTGCTGCTGGGTCTGGCGGCCCTGCTGACCGGGTTCGCAGGCTGGGGCGCGCGACACGCGACGGGCCTCAGCCGCGCGTCGGT
>NZ_CAWUDO010000341.1:0-225 GCF_963920935.1 Nostoc sp. CCY 9925
CGAACGACCTGCGGGCGGTTAGGGGGCGGCTGCGGGCCGCCGTCGCACGCAATGATTTCGCATAGGCGGACGGCGTGGTTCCGGTGGTCTGGCGGAACAGCTTGTGGAAGTGCGAGCGGCTCAGCCCGACCGCGCTGGCCACCTTCTGCGATGAGGGCGCGCGGCCCTCAGCACCCAGCATCTCGCAGGCGGTCTGGATCAGGACGTCGTGCTTCTGCGCCAGGG
>NZ_CAWUDO010000342.1:0-225 GCF_963920935.1 Nostoc sp. CCY 9925
GGTTTCCACGCCCGTCCACCGTTGGTCCGGTGGCGGTCAGATCATACCGCAACGTCGCTTGACTGCCGTCGCAGCGGCGGCTGAAGCTTAGTGGAGCGCAGTGTCCCGCCGGGAGGGAGCGACGTCCGTCATCGCCGCCAGCTGCTGGCGCCAAAGGGCCATCATGGCGTTCCTGCGAGCGATAAGGCGGTCTTGATCTGCGATGAAGAGAGCCTTGTCCGTTGG
>NZ_CAWUDO010000343.1:0-224 GCF_963920935.1 Nostoc sp. CCY 9925
GTTGCGGGCCGTCGTCACACTGCTGAAGACATTGGGCATCGCGATGGCATACGGCGAATCGCGGCGGATCTTCGAACCATACAGGCCGACCATCCAGTCCAGGCCGGTCTCGCCGCTGGGCAGATGCGACAGGCGGGCCTCGGCGCTGTACTGCTCGACAGAGGAATTGAAGCCGCTGGATGCCCCCAGCACCGACTCGGGCATCCAGTAATCCCAATCCATCC
>NZ_CAWUDO010000344.1:0-222 GCF_963920935.1 Nostoc sp. CCY 9925
TTTAATACGTGGACAGCCCCTAGGGATTGTGCAGATTGTATTGACTAACCATCGGCGCGCACATAGACGCGTCGCCCGGTGGGGGACTACCGTTCATTATGTGAACGGTACGCAGAAAGGCGCGACATGGAACTTGACGAGAGGGTTCAGCAGTCGATCGAGGCCTTGGTACGAGATCGTTTCCGCGACTCGAACATCGTCAGCGTTGATGTCAAGCAAGGC
>NZ_CAWUDO010000345.1:0-220 GCF_963920935.1 Nostoc sp. CCY 9925
AGCAACGGGCTGCTGAAGGGCAGGGAGCCCATCGACGAACCGGCGAAGACGACTATGAAGACGGACTTCTACGGAAAGCGCTGACTCCACAAACCCGGTTCGTCATGCGAGCGTCCGCCTATGTGCAACCTCTATCGTCAGCGCTCTGGGCCTCAGGCGATCATGGACCTGTCGAAGGCCATGCGGTCGACGGTCGGCAATCTGGCGCCGGGAGACATCT
>NZ_CAWUDO010000346.1:0-218 GCF_963920935.1 Nostoc sp. CCY 9925
CGACGTCGGCCTCCAGGCTGCGCGGGTCGGGCCAGACGGCCACGTCCAGCGCCGGGTCCAGGCCCTGCAACAGCGGCTGGAAGTAAGACAGGTTGGCCGAACGGCTCAACAGGGCAACGCGTGTCATCGTCAAAGGTTCCTTCAGGCGCCGGCCAGCGACAGGGCCGGGGCGCGGCTGCCCAACCCGTCCTTGCCGGGACTGGCGGCCAGCAGCTCCT
>NZ_CAWUDO010000347.1:0-217 GCF_963920935.1 Nostoc sp. CCY 9925
CCGAGGGCACCCGCCGCGCCAACTTCAATCACCGTCCCGATGTTATTGGACAGCAGGTTCATGCCGCCGGTCAGGTACTCGGTGACGCCTCGGGCTTGATTCGCCTCCCCGATATAGCGCTGGATCTCGTTGGTCAGACGCATGAAGGCGACGGCCACCGTCACCGGCATGGCGTCCGCCTCTTCGCCCATCTTCTTGATCTGGCTGGACAGCTTCA
>NZ_CAWUDO010000348.1:0-214 GCF_963920935.1 Nostoc sp. CCY 9925
TCGCAGAATACATAGACCTGGCGCGCCTGAACGCGCGTACGGCGGCGAAGGCCCGTCACAGAACGGCCTTCGAAATCCAGCTGCTCGAAAAACCGCCCATCGGCGCTGACCCCGCGATCCGCCCACAGGGGCAATGCGTGCTCAAACAGCCAGTTGGAGACCCTGGATTTGGCGACGGAAAGGCTGATCATGCCGCTGGCTTAGGGCGCAACCT
>NZ_CAWUDO010000349.1:0-213 GCF_963920935.1 Nostoc sp. CCY 9925
CTGTCCGCCGAGACGAACCTGAACGGCGTCGCGTCCAAGGTGACAGCGAAGCTGACGGGCGCCACGATGGTCTGGGATGGCGTGAATGGCCGTTTCGTGGTAACGAGCTCCACCACGGGCGCGACTTCGATGGTGGGCTATGGAACCGCGAACACCACCGGCGAGGACGTTTCCGGGCTTCTGGGCCTGACGCAGGCTCTGTCGGCGGTGCCG
>NZ_CAWUDO010000350.1:0-212 GCF_963920935.1 Nostoc sp. CCY 9925
TGACGCCTCATCTGATGCTGGCTCTGCAGGCGGCGGGCCTGTGGAGCGGCCTGCTGATCCTGTTGCTGCTGGTGCTGTCCGGCGTGGTGTCCAGCGGCCGCAGGCGGCATCTGGTGTCGTTCGGCGACGGGGGGAACCCTGAGCTTCAGTCCGCGACCCGCGCCTTTGGCAACTGCGTCGAATACGCCGCGCCCGGCATGGCGGCGATGGGG
>NZ_CAWUDO010000351.1:0-209 GCF_963920935.1 Nostoc sp. CCY 9925
CCCCGGCTGCATCCAGGCCGACAGTTCCGCCTGTTCGCTGATCGGACGGCCCAGATCGACGCTCTGCACACCCGGATAGCCGATCCAGACATCCGCCGACGACTTGGTCACATACAGGCTGGACAGAGAGAAGATGCCCAGGATCAGCGCGGCCTGAAGCAGCACCAGCAGGCCAGAAAAGGCCACCGCCACCACAGCAGGCGAGAACC
>NZ_CAWUDO010000352.1:0-208 GCF_963920935.1 Nostoc sp. CCY 9925
GCCGCCGATCGCGACGGCGCGGTAGGGCGAGACGGCCTGAATGCGAGCCAACTCCTCATGCAGCGCAACCATCGCCGCCCGCGACTGCGCCTGCCCATCCAGCGATTTGACGGCTGAATCAAAGGCGGCCTGCCCAACGGTGGCCGCCATCCCGGAGCGCATGCGCGCCTCCGCCAAACCCTGGGCCAAGGCGCCGATCTTGATGAAG
>NZ_CAWUDO010000353.1:0-207 GCF_963920935.1 Nostoc sp. CCY 9925
ACCTACACCCCTCAAATATTGAAAGCAAAGTGCAAATAAATATTGAGATGGTCAAGCCTAGGTCGGTCGAGATTGGTAAATAGCTTTCAAAGTATTATTGGTTCAGTAAATGTTTAGTTAAGAAGTGTAAAAATTCAGCAATATGGCTGTACGTCAGACTGCTGGGTAGTTATCCAGCCAGAACCTTGAAAACTGCATAGGAATGCG
>NZ_CAWUDO010000354.1:0-207 GCF_963920935.1 Nostoc sp. CCY 9925
GAGGATGCCGGCAGCATCCAGCGGCGCGTTGGCGCCTGCACGGCGCGTCACCGCGAGGTGCAGAGCGAATTCGACCGCCTTGGCGCGGATGTGGGCGTCACGCATGCTCTACCCCTGTCTCCACGGCGCTCGCGCCCACGGCCGCATCGGCGCGGGCCAGAGCGGGATCCTCGGTCCGCTCGAAGTAGTCATGCAATGCCTGAACCG
>NZ_CAWUDO010000355.1:0-207 GCF_963920935.1 Nostoc sp. CCY 9925
TGGTGCTGTTCGGCATTCCGGGGTCGCGCGTCGTGCTGGACGCGGTGACCAACGCCATCGACGGCCTAGCCAAGGCGACGGCGGAGGGGACGCAGTTCGTCTTCGGCTATCTGGGCGGCGGCGCCCAGCCCTATGCCGTGGCGGACCAGAATGTGCTGTTCGTCTTCGCCTTCAATGTGCTGCCGCTGATTTTGGTGATCTCGGCGC
>NZ_CAWUDO010000356.1:0-207 GCF_963920935.1 Nostoc sp. CCY 9925
CGGACAGGCCCTGCCCGGTCTGGGTGCTGACGGTCAGACTGTCCAGACCTCTGGTCGCGGTGACTGTGCCGACATCCGCCTTGTTGGCGATCACCAGGTCGCCCGATTGGGCATAGTCGGCGGCGACGCCTTCCGGGTCGCCCGGCGCCCGGACCCACAGTCGCAGGTCCGCCTGTTCGGCCCGCAACCGCGCCCGGCGAACCCCTT
>NZ_CAWUDO010000357.1:0-198 GCF_963920935.1 Nostoc sp. CCY 9925
TATTCTCCATTGAGGACTTGCGTTAAGTTTTTTGCTAGAGCGACATCATGCAAGCTGACGACTAACTTCAAATGCCAAGCTTTGCGGTGTGGCAAATGTGCTAATGCTCCCAGTAGCGTCGTCAGAGCATTCTTGATTTTGTTTTGGTAGAGTCGATGGAGGATATTACCCCTCGCACCTCTCTGTTAAATCTGGACG
>NZ_CAWUDO010000358.1:0-190 GCF_963920935.1 Nostoc sp. CCY 9925
TACCAGTAGTGCTGTCCCACACACGGGCTGTGTTGTCTAAACTTGCGGTGACAATTTGCTTGCCATCTGGGCTAAAACTGGCATTGTTTACCGAACCTTGATGCCCTTTGAGTTGAGCTAGCTGTTTACCAGTAGTGCTGTCCCACACACGGGCTGTGTTGTCATCACTCGCAGTGACAATCTTCTTGCC
>NZ_CAWUDO010000359.1:0-188 GCF_963920935.1 Nostoc sp. CCY 9925
GAGTTCGGCTAGCTGTTTACCAGTAGTGCTGTCCCACACACGGGCTGTCTTGTCAACACTTGCAGTGACAATCTGCTTGCCATCTGGGCTAAAACTGGCATCGTTGACCTGTTCTTGATGTCCTTTGAGTTCGGCTAGCTGTTTACCAGTAGTGCTGTCCCACACACGGGCTGTCTTGTCATCACTCG
>NZ_CAWUDO010000360.1:0-185 GCF_963920935.1 Nostoc sp. CCY 9925
ATGACTTGCAGAGGCAATGGTTTGACCGTCGGGGCTAAATGCCACGCCCCAAACCGCACTGCTATGACCAGTGAGAGTTTGTAAGACTTGCCCGTTGCGATTCCACAGTTTCACCGTGTTGTCTAAACTGGCAGAGGCAATGGTTTGACCGTCGGGGCTAAATGCCACGCCCCAAACCGAACTGC
>NZ_CAWUDO010000361.1:0-182 GCF_963920935.1 Nostoc sp. CCY 9925
TTTAAATAAGTAAAACTAATCATTGTCATAGGTTCTACAAAAGTTTTAACACTTGATTAATTTTTGTAAAGCAGTGTAAATTACATTCACAGGCAAAAACAAAACCGCCTGATACATACGTAAAATCAACCGCACTTATAAAACAATGACAGCAACCATTCAACGTCGCGAAAGCGCCAACG
>NZ_CAWUDO010000362.1:0-174 GCF_963920935.1 Nostoc sp. CCY 9925
TTTTTTCTACATCGCTCTTGATTACCTGTTCTATCCGAATCGGAAACGAGTGCCTTTGTTCAACACTTACTAATGATAATGCAAAAAAAAGATAGTCCTGATATCGGTTTATTTACTAGGCGCAAATTTCTCACAAACAATAAAAAATCAATTCACATCGCTTGATGTAAGACA
>NZ_CAWUDO010000363.1:0-170 GCF_963920935.1 Nostoc sp. CCY 9925
TGAGTTGAGCTAGCTGTTTACCAGTAGTGCTGTCCCACACACGGGCTGTGTTGTCTAAACTTGCGGTGACAATCTGTTTGCCATCTGGGCTAAAACTGGCATTGTTGAACTGTTTTTGATGTCCTTTGAGTTGAGCTAGCTGTTTACCAGTAGTGCTGTCCCACACACGG
>NZ_CAWUDO010000364.1:0-167 GCF_963920935.1 Nostoc sp. CCY 9925
AGTTCAAATACTCATTAATCCAGTTCAGAGGTGGATTAATCCAGTTCAAATACTCGTTAATCCAGTTCAGAGGTGGATTAATCCAGTTCAAATACTCGTTAATCCAGTTTAAAGGTGGATTAATCCAGTTCAAATACTCATTAATCCAGTTCAGAGGTGGATTAATC
>NZ_CAWUDO010000365.1:0-158 GCF_963920935.1 Nostoc sp. CCY 9925
GAGTTGAGCTAGCTGTTTACCAGTAGTGCTGTCCCACACACGGGCTGTGTTGTCAAAACTCGCAGTGACAATATTCTTGCCATCTGGACTAAAACTGGCATTATAGACCTGTTCTTGATGTCCTTTGAGTTGAGCTAGCTGTTTACCAGTAGTGCTGT
>NZ_CAWUDO010000366.1:0-156 GCF_963920935.1 Nostoc sp. CCY 9925
TGAGTTGCATCGACTCGCAATTGAGTTGTGTCGCCTCGCAATTGAGTTGTGTCGCCTCACAATTGAGTTGTGTCGCCTCGCAATTGAGTTGTGTCGCCTCACAATTGAGTTGCATCGACTCGCAATTGAGTTGTGTCGCCTCGCAATTGAGTTGTG
>NZ_CAWUDO010000367.1:0-151 GCF_963920935.1 Nostoc sp. CCY 9925
GGAATTAGCTCTTGCTGATTACAACAAAGCCATTGCGATTAATCCTCAATATGCTGATGCTTACATCAATCGGGCTATTCTTTACACTGAGCAGGAGAAATGGGAATTAGCTCTTGCTGATTACAACAAAGCCATTGCGATTAATCCTCAA
>NZ_CAWUDO010000368.1:0-151 GCF_963920935.1 Nostoc sp. CCY 9925
CTAACTATTACCCTCTAGCCCACATCAATGCTAGGGGGTTTTAGTTTATATGCTCCAACCTGGCAAAATTTAGGTTCCTGGTTTCACAAAGCTATTATAGCTATCTATAGCGCAGCGTTAACGAGTCTTCGACCGTCGGAGCAAAAGTTAC
>NZ_CAWUDO010000369.1:0-151 GCF_963920935.1 Nostoc sp. CCY 9925
AGGATGGATTTGGTATCGGGGTCATCTTTGAAGTTGTTCGCTAATTCTTGGACTGTTGCACCTCGCACAAACCATTCTTTGAGGATGGATTTGGTGTCGGGGTCATCTTTGAAGTTTTTCGCTAATTCTTGGACTGCTGCACGTCGCACAT
>NZ_CAWUDO010000370.1:0-146 GCF_963920935.1 Nostoc sp. CCY 9925
GTGTGGGACAGCACTACTGGTAAACAGCTAGCTCAACTCAAAGGGCATCAAGGTTGGGTCTTCAATGCCAGTTTTAGCCTAGATGGCAAGCAGATTGTCACTGCGAGTGATGACAACACAGCCCGTGTGTGGGACAGCACTACTGG
>NZ_CAWUDO010000371.1:0-130 GCF_963920935.1 Nostoc sp. CCY 9925
TTCTGAGGCTCGACTTTGACCTTCTGAGGCTTAATTTTGACCTTCTGAGGCTCAACTTTAACCTTCCGAGGCTCAACGTTGACCTTCTGAGGCTCAACTTTGACCTTCTGAGGCTCAACTTTGACCTTCT
>NZ_CAWUDO010000372.1:0-129 GCF_963920935.1 Nostoc sp. CCY 9925
GTAAAGGTTAAAGGTTTTTTCTTTCCCCCTTTCCCCTTCCCCCTTTCCCCTTCCCTTTTTCCCCTTCCCCTTCCCCCCTTAACCGACAAGTATTGTTACTATTCCTAGCTTCCATGCTTTCAAAATGTC
>NZ_CAWUDO010000373.1:0-126 GCF_963920935.1 Nostoc sp. CCY 9925
CCATTCCTTCTGGAACAACTTTTAGTACTTCTACCTTGACTTCTGAGGGTTTGCCTGCGAGTATTGCTTGGTATTCTCCATTGAGGACTTGCGTTAAGTTTTTTGCTAGAGCGACATCATGCAAGC
>NZ_CAWUDO010000374.1:0-124 GCF_963920935.1 Nostoc sp. CCY 9925
ATGAACCTCAGAGCTTTGTAAATGAACCTCAGAGCTTCGTGAATGAACCTCAGAGCTTTGTAAATGAACCTCAGAGCTTTGTAAATGAACCTCAGAGCTTTGTAAATGAACCTCAGAGCTTCGT
>NZ_CAWUDO010000375.1:0-120 GCF_963920935.1 Nostoc sp. CCY 9925
GCTGCTGGCGATGTTGCTCCTGTGGCTCTAACCGCTCCTTCCATCAACGGTTAATTGCTAACCAAGTCAACTGAAAATTAAATAAAATAAAAAGCGCTCTCCCAAAAGGAGGGCGCTTTT
>NZ_CAWUDO010000376.1:0-118 GCF_963920935.1 Nostoc sp. CCY 9925
CGAGGATAAAAGGTGCAACGTCGAGGATAAAAGGCGCAACGTCGAGGATAAAAGGCGCAACGCCGAGGATAAAAGGTGCAACGTCGAGGATAAAAGGTGCAACGTCGAGGATAAAAGG
>NZ_CAWUDO010000377.1:0-117 GCF_963920935.1 Nostoc sp. CCY 9925
AACCTTTTCCCCAAATTCAATGCCGAGTTAAAAATGCACAAAGCGAGCAGTATTGCCTCCTGCCTTCTAGCTTGAAAAATAGCTTAGGGCGGAGGTAGGCAGCAAGATATGTTGCTG
>NZ_CAWUDO010000378.1:0-116 GCF_963920935.1 Nostoc sp. CCY 9925
GCTACCAAGTATATCCCTGACATCGCCAACATCCTCAAGGATGAAAAGGTTGACTCAGATGTTCGTGGCAGTGCGGCATCAGCATTGGGCAACCTGGGAGAGGCGGCTACCAAGTA
>NZ_CAWUDO010000379.1:0-115 GCF_963920935.1 Nostoc sp. CCY 9925
GCTTGGTCAATCTCTGACTTAGCATTAGCTATTGCTTGTTGCTTGGTTTGCTCAATCTCTGATTTGGCTACTTGTTTGGCTTGGTCAATCTCTGACTTAGCATTAGCTATTGCTT
>NZ_CAWUDO010000380.1:0-113 GCF_963920935.1 Nostoc sp. CCY 9925
CTGCCTTAAAGCGCGTAACCTTTCATCATCACCAAAAGCTGACAAGAACCTTAATGTGAGCCAACAATTTTCTTGTTTGCAAGCCGGAGCGTTTATGTTTGCGAGCCGCAACA
>NZ_CAWUDO010000381.1:0-113 GCF_963920935.1 Nostoc sp. CCY 9925
GGCAACGATAGTTTAGGGGTTGCCCTACGCTAAAATAGCTCGATGCCAGGTTTATACTCTAACTATTACCCTCTAGCCCACATCAATGCTAGGGGGTTTTAGTTTATATGCTC
>NZ_CAWUDO010000382.1:0-113 GCF_963920935.1 Nostoc sp. CCY 9925
ACCTTTAATAATTATGTAGTATATTTATTCACTTTATAATACAATAATGATAATCGAATAAGAAAAAAGGGGTGTCTGATTGAATACAGTCCCCCTTTTGGCAGAAAGTGAGA
>NZ_CAWUDO010000383.1:0-113 GCF_963920935.1 Nostoc sp. CCY 9925
CTATGAGTTTAATTAACCCAGGAATTGCCGCTTCTGAACCGATTTGACCCAACGCTAATGCGGCACGAGAACGCACATCGGATTCTGGGTCTTCTATGAGTTTAATTAACCCA
>NZ_CAWUDO010000384.1:0-111 GCF_963920935.1 Nostoc sp. CCY 9925
CTTTTATCTCCGTTAACGAGTATTTGAACTGGATGAATCCACCTTTTATCTCCGTCAACGAGTCTTTGAACTGGATGAATCCACCTTTTATCTCCGTTAACGAGTCTTTGA
>NZ_CAWUDO010000385.1:0-111 GCF_963920935.1 Nostoc sp. CCY 9925
TCGCTAATTCTTGGACTGCTGCACGTCGCACATTTTCGTGCTTATCCTGGGTAGCACGTTCTTTGAGGATGGATTTGGTATCGGGGTCATCTTTGAAGTTTTTCGCTAATT
>NZ_CAWUDO010000386.1:0-111 GCF_963920935.1 Nostoc sp. CCY 9925
TCAAAGGACATCAAGAACAGGTCTACAATGCCAGTTTTAGCCTAGATGGCAAGCAGATTGTCACTGCGAGTGCTGACAAGACAGCCCGTGTGTGGGACAGCACTACTGGTA
>NZ_CAWUDO010000387.1:0-111 GCF_963920935.1 Nostoc sp. CCY 9925
TCGCAACGGGCAAGTCTTACAAACTCTCACTGGTCATAGCAGTTCAGTTTTGGGCATGGCATTTAGCCCCGACGGTCAAACCATTGCTTCTGCAAGTGATGACAAGACGGT
>NZ_CAWUDO010000388.1:0-110 GCF_963920935.1 Nostoc sp. CCY 9925
CTACTTTTATTCTGACTTTACCATTAATGCCTGATCGCTTTACCTCCCTGACACACGCGATTAAACTTCTTTAAGTATATATGTACTATATTTAGATGCGTTCGCCCTGG
>NZ_CAWUDO010000389.1:0-110 GCF_963920935.1 Nostoc sp. CCY 9925
CCATTCCTTCTGGAACAACTTTTAGTACTTCTACCTTGACTTCTGAGGGTTTGCCGGGAGCAACGCGATTTTGTGAGGTTGGGCGAAAAAGGTGCGATCGCTAAAACTTA
>NZ_CAWUDO010000390.1:0-110 GCF_963920935.1 Nostoc sp. CCY 9925
TAAGTTTTAGCGATCGCTGGTTTTTGATCCGACCTCACAAAATCGCGTTGCTCCCATCAGAGACTTAGTGAAATTATCAATAATCTTGAGTATTAAACTGCAATTGATGG
>NZ_CAWUDO010000391.1:0-110 GCF_963920935.1 Nostoc sp. CCY 9925
TATGACTCATAGTCCAGAATCGTCAAATTGAGAGTCGAAATATTTCAGCAATTTACAGTAAACCAAAAAGTTTTTCTCCAAAGAGCGATCGCTAAAATATTTACATTTTT
>NZ_CAWUDO010000392.1:0-110 GCF_963920935.1 Nostoc sp. CCY 9925
GCTACAGAACAAACACAAGATAATGAGGGGGATGGTGACGCTCGTGCAAAACTAGGGGACTTCCAGAGAATAAAATATACAGTTAACAAAAATGATAATCATTCTGAAAG
>NZ_CAWUDO010000393.1:0-110 GCF_963920935.1 Nostoc sp. CCY 9925
AATATAACCCTAATAAGAGTAAAGGCAAACACCCTCCTGTCAGCAATAATCCCTCGGGAGCAACGCGATTTTGTGAGGTCGGATCAAAAACCAGCGATCGCTAAAACTTA
>NZ_CAWUDO010000394.1:0-109 GCF_963920935.1 Nostoc sp. CCY 9925
AGTTTTTAGTGATCGCACCTTTTTCGCCCAACCTCACAAAATCGCGTTGCTCCCGGGTTTGCCTGCGAGTATTGCTTGGTATTCTCCATTGAGGACTTGCGTTAAGTTT
>NZ_CAWUDO010000395.1:0-109 GCF_963920935.1 Nostoc sp. CCY 9925
CGCCTTCACAACACCATCATTCCACCTGCAAACACGAAACTTCGAGTAAAAAAGTAGAGCGATCGCCTTCACAACACCATCATTCCACCTGCAAACACGAAACTTCGAG
>NZ_CAWUDO010000396.1:0-109 GCF_963920935.1 Nostoc sp. CCY 9925
CAACAAGTTGACTGAATTGAATCCGAATCGCTATTGCAAAAACTTAGATGGCAAGCATCGGTGAGAGGTTAGAGTGATTGCACTTTTGTCAAGAGGGTGCAGGAAAAGG
>NZ_CAWUDO010000397.1:0-109 GCF_963920935.1 Nostoc sp. CCY 9925
AAACCACGCCAGTTGCTCATGGGGGAAACCACGCCAGTTGCTCATGGGGGAAACCCCCAAGACCGCACTGGCTCCCCAAGACCGCACTGGCTCCCCAAGACCGCACTGG
>NZ_CAWUDO010000398.1:0-109 GCF_963920935.1 Nostoc sp. CCY 9925
GTACTCTAACTCTCCAATTATTCCTTGTTCTGTGTCCTCCATGGACAAAGTCAAAGGGAGCAACGCGATTTTGTGAGGTTGGGTGAAAAAGGTGCGATCGCTAACAACT
>NZ_CAWUDO010000399.1:0-109 GCF_963920935.1 Nostoc sp. CCY 9925
CGCGATTAAACTTCTTTAAGTATATATGTACTATATTTAGATGCGTTCGCCCTGGGTATCCAACCATTCGAGCGTTAACTCACTATTTAAGTCAAAAACCAAGCAAAAA
>NZ_CAWUDO010000400.1:0-109 GCF_963920935.1 Nostoc sp. CCY 9925
TACATTTTATCAGTTTTACGCTCCGGTTTTTTCTGAGTTTGTGAGAAATCCGGGATCAAAGGCCATTTATACCAGGCAGCACAATAAGGATGCACGTCTGAACTATTAC
>NZ_CAWUDO010000401.1:0-108 GCF_963920935.1 Nostoc sp. CCY 9925
TTAAGCTTGAGTCCCCTGAAGCTCAATACCACAACGGCGAAGTTTGATTTGACTTGGGAGCAACGCGATTTTGTGAGGTCGGGTAAAAAAGTGCGATCGCTAAAACTT
>NZ_CAWUDO010000402.1:0-108 GCF_963920935.1 Nostoc sp. CCY 9925
GTCTTACATCAAGCGATGTGAATTGATTTTTTATTGTTTGTGAGAAATTTGCGTGTACGCATTTACTTTACAGCGGCAGTTTCTCCTGAACTTACAAGGCATCTTGAA
>NZ_CAWUDO010000403.1:0-108 GCF_963920935.1 Nostoc sp. CCY 9925
TTTACTTTACTTTTGACAGAAATAGAACCACCACAGCGTAGTAGCAATTGCTGTACAATTGTTAATCCCAACCCAGCACCACCATGATCTTCAGCTGCTGTTGTTCGC
>NZ_CAWUDO010000404.1:0-108 GCF_963920935.1 Nostoc sp. CCY 9925
ACATTTTATCAGTTTTACGCTCCGGTTTTTTCTGAGTTTGTGAGAAATCCGGGGTACAGCATATTCGCATCATTTACTTGTTGTACATAGCCGAGATATTTCTCAGTT
>NZ_CAWUDO010000405.1:0-108 GCF_963920935.1 Nostoc sp. CCY 9925
GTCTTACATCAAGCGATGTGAATTGATTTTTTATTGTTTGTGAGAAATTTGCGTGATGACTCGACCAATGGCATATTATTATCAAACGGCTGGAAGTATTAACGAGCC
>NZ_CAWUDO010000406.1:0-108 GCF_963920935.1 Nostoc sp. CCY 9925
TTTACTTTACTTTTGACAGAAATAGAACCACCACAGCGTAGTAGCAATTGCTGTAAGTAAGTCGGCACGAAAAAACCAAACTATGTAAAGATAAATAAATACGGAGAA
>NZ_CAWUDO010000407.1:0-107 GCF_963920935.1 Nostoc sp. CCY 9925
TTTTTCTTTCCCCCTTTCCCCTTCCCCTTTTCCCCAAAACCCGACAAGTATTGAGGCAGGAGGTAAAAGTATTACTATTCCTAGCTTCCATGCTTTCAAAATGTCCT
>NZ_CAWUDO010000408.1:0-107 GCF_963920935.1 Nostoc sp. CCY 9925
TAACAATGATTATCATTTTTACTATCTGTATATTTTATTTTCTGGAAGTCCCTAACCAAACCAGCGCCAACAATGAAGTTGATAACCAGAGTCACCAGATAAGAGTG
>NZ_CAWUDO010000409.1:0-107 GCF_963920935.1 Nostoc sp. CCY 9925
CTATGAGTTTAATTAACCCAGGAATTGCCGCTTCTGAACCGATTTGACCCAACGCATCTGCGGCACGAGAACGCACATCGGATTCTGGGTGTTCTATGAGTTTAATT
>NZ_CAWUDO010000410.1:0-107 GCF_963920935.1 Nostoc sp. CCY 9925
AGAGAAATCCTTGACCAGGATGTATCAATAGTCGAAATGTTTCGGTATCCAACCAGGGCGGCCGCATCTTATTTACTAATAAAAATTAAAACAAATCTGAAAATGTT
>NZ_CAWUDO010000411.1:0-107 GCF_963920935.1 Nostoc sp. CCY 9925
CGCTCTGGTTAAATTTTCGTTACATACTTATAAATTTTCCCGCCGACTTACTTACAATTGTTAATCCCAACCCAGCACCACCATGATCTTCAGCTGCTGTTGTTCGC
>NZ_CAWUDO010000412.1:0-106 GCF_963920935.1 Nostoc sp. CCY 9925
TCCGGTTTGATTTCTGAAAAAAATCCGTACACTTCTAATCCCCTTCTTCACTATTACCTATTGCCTATTGCCTGTTCCCTGCCTCTACGAGTAATTTCAAAAATCA
>NZ_CAWUDO010000413.1:0-106 GCF_963920935.1 Nostoc sp. CCY 9925
GTAATAGTTCAGACGTGCATCCTTATTGTGCTGCCTGGTATAAATGGCCTTTGATGACTCGACCAATGGCATATTATTATCAAACGGCTGGAAGTATTAACGAGCC
>NZ_CAWUDO010000414.1:0-105 GCF_963920935.1 Nostoc sp. CCY 9925
TTCAAGATGCCTTGTAAGTTCAGGAGAAACTGCCGCTGTAAAGTAAATGCGTACAGCATATTCGCATCATTTACTTGTTGTACATAGCCGAGATATTTCTCAGTT
>NZ_CAWUDO010000415.1:0-104 GCF_963920935.1 Nostoc sp. CCY 9925
ACTGGAGTTTAGACTAAGCTATGCAAAATGACCCAGCAGGGCTGAGTTAATCAGAGACTTAGTGAAATTATCAATAATCTTGAGTATTAAACTGCAATTGATGG
>NZ_CAWUDO010000416.1:0-104 GCF_963920935.1 Nostoc sp. CCY 9925
ATAGCAGAAGGCAGAAGGCAGGAGGCAGGAGGTAAAAGTATTACTATTCCCAATAGTGCTCGCTTTGTGCATTTTTAACTCGGCATTGGATTTGGGGAAAAGGT
>NZ_CAWUDO010000417.1:0-103 GCF_963920935.1 Nostoc sp. CCY 9925
TCTTTGATATTCGCGGACGAGTCTTTGATATTCGCGGACGAGTCTTTGATATTCGTGAATGAGTCTTTGATATTCGCGGACGAGTCTTTAATATTCGTGAATG
>NZ_CAWUDO010000418.1:0-103 GCF_963920935.1 Nostoc sp. CCY 9925
CAGAGGTTCATCGACGAAGCTCAGAGGTTCATCGACGAAGCTCAGATATTCATCGACGAAGCTCAGAGGTTCATCGACGAAGCTCAGAGGTTCATCGACGAAG
>NZ_CAWUDO010000419.1:0-102 GCF_963920935.1 Nostoc sp. CCY 9925
GTACTCTAACTCTCCAATTATTCCTTGTTCTGTGTCCTCCATGGACAAAGTCAAATCAAACTTCGCCGTTGTGGTATTGAGCTTCAGGGGACTCAAGCTTAA
>NZ_CAWUDO010000420.1:0-100 GCF_963920935.1 Nostoc sp. CCY 9925
AACGAGAAAACAGTCAGAAAAGTTTTAAGTAAATGGAAGAATCTCGGTTTAGAAAGCCTTTGGGAATCACCCGGTCGAGGGGGAAAACCAAAATGGAAAG
>NZ_CAWUDO010000421.1:0-100 GCF_963920935.1 Nostoc sp. CCY 9925
TTAATACTGTCTTACTTGTTGTAAATATTTATATTGTACTGAAGCTAGTTTTTAGTGATCGCACCTTTTTCGCCCAACCTCACAAAATCGCGTTGCTCCC
>NZ_CAWUDO010000422.1:0-100 GCF_963920935.1 Nostoc sp. CCY 9925
GGCAATTCCTGGGTTAATTAAACTCATAGAAGACCCAGAATCCGATGTGCGTTATCGTGCCGCAGATGCGCTGGGTCAAATCGGTTCAGAAGCGGCAATT
>NZ_CAWUDO010000423.1:0-99 GCF_963920935.1 Nostoc sp. CCY 9925
GCAGAGTGCTCAGTTGATTGTCGCCCAGGTGGAGGGATTGCAGGTTGGTGAGTTGGACAATTTCCGATGGCAGAGTGCTCAGTTGATTGTCGCCCAGGT
>NZ_CAWUDO010000424.1:0-98 GCF_963920935.1 Nostoc sp. CCY 9925
TGGCATTTAGCCCCGACGGTCAAACCATTGCTTCTGCAAGTGATGACAAGACGGTGAAGCTGTGGAATCGCAACGGGCAAGTCTTACAAACTCTCACT
>NZ_CAWUDO010000425.1:0-98 GCF_963920935.1 Nostoc sp. CCY 9925
GACCTGCACCTTTGTTGCATCGACCTGCACCTTTGTTGCATCGACCTGCACCTTTATTGCATCGACCTGCACCTTTGTTGCATCGACCTGCACCTTTG
>NZ_CAWUDO010000426.1:0-98 GCF_963920935.1 Nostoc sp. CCY 9925
CTGTACCTCCACCGGGGTTTTCATTACCTGTACCTCCACCGGGGTTTTCATTACCCATACCTCCACCAGTGTTTTCATTACCTATGCCTCCACCAGTG
>NZ_CAWUDO010000427.1:0-97 GCF_963920935.1 Nostoc sp. CCY 9925
ATCCACCTTTTATCTCCGTTAACGAGTATTTGAACTGGATGAATCCACCTTTTATCTCCGTTAACGAGTATTTGAACTGGATGAATCCACCTTTTAT
>NZ_CAWUDO010000428.1:0-97 GCF_963920935.1 Nostoc sp. CCY 9925
TTGGGGAAAAGGTTAATGGTTCGACAAGCTCACCAACCGGGTAAAGGGTAAAGGTTAAAGGTTTTTTCTTTCCCCCTTTCCCCTTCCCCTTTTCCCC
>NZ_CAWUDO010000429.1:0-97 GCF_963920935.1 Nostoc sp. CCY 9925
AACGAGTCTTTGAACTGGATGAATCCACCTTTTATCTCCGTTAACGAGTCTTTGAACTGGATGAATCCACCTTTTATCTCCGTTAACGAGTCTTTGA
>NZ_CAWUDO010000430.1:0-97 GCF_963920935.1 Nostoc sp. CCY 9925
GAGCCTCAGAAGGTCAAAGTAGAGCCTCAGAAGGTCAACGTAGAGCCTCAGAAGGTCAAAGTAGAGCCTCAGAAGGTCAACGTAGAGCCTCAGAAGG
>NZ_CAWUDO010000431.1:0-96 GCF_963920935.1 Nostoc sp. CCY 9925
TAAGTAAATGGGCGTGAAAATTTACCGCTATGTAACAAAATATTAACCAGGAAAATCGGAGTTGAATTTTACACGTCGTGTACTGTAATTACCTTT
>NZ_CAWUDO010000432.1:0-96 GCF_963920935.1 Nostoc sp. CCY 9925
AAAGGTAATTACAGTACACGACGTGTAAAATTCAACTCCGATTTTCCTGGTTAATGTTTTGTTACATAGCGGTAAATTTTCACGCCCATTTACTTA
>NZ_CAWUDO010000433.1:0-95 GCF_963920935.1 Nostoc sp. CCY 9925
AACTAACACTATTAAGAGTGTCAACTCTTTTTGCAAAAAACTTTTGCAATTTTTTCTGATATGGCTACAAGCCTTAGATGGCAAGGGTTTTAGGG
>NZ_CAWUDO010000434.1:0-95 GCF_963920935.1 Nostoc sp. CCY 9925
TGAACTGGATTAACGAGTATTTGAACTGGATGAATCCACTTCTGAACTGGATTAACGAGTATTTGAACTGGATGAATCCACCTCTGAACTGGATT
>NZ_CAWUDO010000435.1:0-94 GCF_963920935.1 Nostoc sp. CCY 9925
TGTGGAATCGCAACGGGCAAGTCTTACAAACTCTCACTGGTCATAGCAGTTCGGTTTGGGGCGTGGCATTTAGCCCCGACGGTCAAACCATTGC
>NZ_CAWUDO010000436.1:0-94 GCF_963920935.1 Nostoc sp. CCY 9925
TAACCCAGGAATTGCCGCTTCTGAACCGATTTGACCCAGCGCATCTGCGGCACGAGAACGCACATCGGATTCTGGGTGTTCTATGAGTTTAATT
>NZ_CAWUDO010000437.1:0-94 GCF_963920935.1 Nostoc sp. CCY 9925
ATTTAGCCCCGACGGTCAAACCATTGCCTCTGCAAGTTCTGACAAGACGGTGAAGCTGTGGAATCGCAACGGGCAAGTCTTACAAACTCTCACT
>NZ_CAWUDO010000438.1:0-94 GCF_963920935.1 Nostoc sp. CCY 9925
TCCTTAACTTCCTCAAGGATGAAAAGGTTGACTCAAATCTTCGTGGCAGTGCGGCATCAGCATTGGGCAACCTGGGAGAGGCGGCTACCAAGTA
>NZ_CAWUDO010000439.1:0-93 GCF_963920935.1 Nostoc sp. CCY 9925
GGGAGCAACGCGATTTTGTGAGGTTGGGCGAAAAAGGTGCGATCGCTAAAACTTACTTTTCTGTGTGAGGTAATTTTATTTGCAATAAATACA
>NZ_CAWUDO010000440.1:0-93 GCF_963920935.1 Nostoc sp. CCY 9925
GGGAGCAACGCGATTTTGTGAGGTCGGATCAAAAACCAGCGATCGCTAAAACTTACTTTTCTGTGTGAGGTAATTTTATTTGCAATAAATACA
>NZ_CAWUDO010000441.1:0-91 GCF_963920935.1 Nostoc sp. CCY 9925
CTGGTCATACCCCTCTATTTTCTAGAGGCTCTTACCAGAAACGAGCCGCACCATTACTGTCTGTGTTGCGTTCAAAATGATTTCCAGCACG
>NZ_CAWUDO010000442.1:0-90 GCF_963920935.1 Nostoc sp. CCY 9925
TGCCATTGCATCGGGTGACAATGCCATTGCATCGAGTGACAATGCCATTGCATCGGGTGACAATGCCATTGCATCGGGTGACAATGCCAT
>NZ_CAWUDO010000443.1:0-90 GCF_963920935.1 Nostoc sp. CCY 9925
CGAGGATAAAAGGTGCAACGTCGAGGATAAAAGGCGCAACGTCGAGGATAAAAGGTGCAACGTCGAGGATAAAAGGTGCAACGTCGAGGA
>NZ_CAWUDO010000444.1:0-90 GCF_963920935.1 Nostoc sp. CCY 9925
CAGCTTTTGTGACTTGAAAAGCAGCTTTTGTGACTTGAAAAGCAGCTTTTGCGACATGAAAAGCAGCTTTTGTGACTTGAAAAGCAGCTT
>NZ_CAWUDO010000445.1:0-90 GCF_963920935.1 Nostoc sp. CCY 9925
TTCTGAGGGTGAACGTTGACCTTCTGAGGGTGAACGTTGACCTTCTGAGGGTGAATGTTGACCTTCTGAGGGTGAATGTTGACCTTCTGA
>NZ_CAWUDO010000446.1:0-89 GCF_963920935.1 Nostoc sp. CCY 9925
ACTCACCAACCTGCAATCCCTCGACCTCAACGGAAATCAACTGAGCACTCTGCCAGGGGAAATTGTCCAACTCACCAACCTGCAATCCC
>NZ_CAWUDO010000447.1:0-89 GCF_963920935.1 Nostoc sp. CCY 9925
GCGGCAATTCCTGGGTTAATTAAACTCATAGAAGACCCAGAATACTCTGTGCGTTCTCGTGCCGCATTAGCGCTGGGTCAAATCGGTTC
>NZ_CAWUDO010000448.1:0-89 GCF_963920935.1 Nostoc sp. CCY 9925
GCGGCAATTCCTGGGTTAATTAAACTCATAGAACACCCAGAATCCGATGTGCGTTATAGTGCCGCATTAGCGCTGGGTCAAATCGGTTC
>NZ_CAWUDO010000449.1:0-88 GCF_963920935.1 Nostoc sp. CCY 9925
TTTGCTTGTTGAAGATTTGCGCCTGTGAGGTTCGCTTGTTGAAGATTTGCGCCTGTGAGGTTTGCTTGTTGAAGATTTGCGCCTGTGA
>NZ_CAWUDO010000450.1:0-88 GCF_963920935.1 Nostoc sp. CCY 9925
TCTTACGGTAACGTCCGCCCAGCTAGCGAAGACCCCTACGGCGACCCCGCAGACCCAGCATCTTACGGTAACGTCCGCCCAGCTAGCG
>NZ_CAWUDO010000451.1:0-88 GCF_963920935.1 Nostoc sp. CCY 9925
CCTGGTTGGATCCTGGCCCCAGGAGCTGCCAACCCTGGTTGGATCCTGGCCCCAGGAGCTGCCAACCCTGGTTGGATCCTGGCCCCAG
>NZ_CAWUDO010000452.1:0-87 GCF_963920935.1 Nostoc sp. CCY 9925
TTTGCGACTTCGGGCACTACATTTGCGACTTCGGGCACTACATTTGCGACTTTGGGCACTACATTTGCGACTTTGGGCACTACATTT
>NZ_CAWUDO010000453.1:0-84 GCF_963920935.1 Nostoc sp. CCY 9925
AAATGTAGTACATATATACTTAAAGAAGCTTAATCGCTTGTGTCAGGGAGGTAAAGCGATCAGGCATTAATGGTAAAGTCAGAA
>NZ_CAWUDO010000454.1:0-84 GCF_963920935.1 Nostoc sp. CCY 9925
AAAAGCAGCTTTTGTGACTTGAAAAGCAACTTTTGTGACTTGAAAAGCAGCTTTTGTGACTTGAAAAGCAGCTTTTGTGACTTG
>NZ_CAWUDO010000455.1:0-83 GCF_963920935.1 Nostoc sp. CCY 9925
CTTGCTTCTCTGTACTCATTTGTTGGTGATATCTGCTGTATCCATAGTGGTTCGCCCTTTTGGCAAAACTTTTTGGTTTACTG
>NZ_CAWUDO010000456.1:0-83 GCF_963920935.1 Nostoc sp. CCY 9925
GATGAATCCACCTTTTATCTCCGTTAACGAGTATTTGAACTAGATGAATCCACCTTTTATCTCCGTTAACGAGTATTTGAACT
>NZ_CAWUDO010000457.1:0-82 GCF_963920935.1 Nostoc sp. CCY 9925
GGTGCGGGGGAAGTTTTGTTTTGGGTGGTTGGTGATGGCAGGGGAGAAGGTGTAGGTGCGGGGGAAGTTTTGTTTTGGGTGG
>NZ_CAWUDO010000458.1:0-82 GCF_963920935.1 Nostoc sp. CCY 9925
CTGTACCTCCACCGGGGTTTTCATTACCTGTACCTCCACCGGGGTTTTCATTACCTGTACCTCCACCGGGGTTTTCATTACC
>NZ_CAWUDO010000459.1:0-82 GCF_963920935.1 Nostoc sp. CCY 9925
GTGTTGTCTAAACTTGCGGTGACAATTTGCTTGCCATCTGGGCTAAAACTGGCATCGTTGACCTGTTCTTGATGTCCTTTGA
>NZ_CAWUDO010000460.1:0-81 GCF_963920935.1 Nostoc sp. CCY 9925
TATCATACTTTCATGCTTGGTTGTGGGTTTTTCCCATGATTGACTGACTTGAAAATGCTCCTTCGATGAGTATCTATATAG
>NZ_CAWUDO010000461.1:0-81 GCF_963920935.1 Nostoc sp. CCY 9925
TGATTGCCTCTGCTAGTTGGGACAAAACTGTAAAATTATGGCGCACAGATGGTAGGTTAATTCACACCTTTATTGGGCATA
>NZ_CAWUDO010000462.1:0-80 GCF_963920935.1 Nostoc sp. CCY 9925
ACAATGCCATTGCATCGGGTGACAATGCCATTGCATCGGGTGACAATGCCATTGCATCGAGTGACAATGCCATTGCATCG
>NZ_CAWUDO010000463.1:0-80 GCF_963920935.1 Nostoc sp. CCY 9925
TTGGTGAGTTGGACAATTTCCGATGGCAGAGTGCTCAGTTGATTGTCGCCCAGGTGGAGGGATTGCAGGTTGGTGAGTTG
>NZ_CAWUDO010000464.1:0-79 GCF_963920935.1 Nostoc sp. CCY 9925
CTTCTGCCTTCTGCCCTCTGCCTTCTGCCTTAAAGCGCGTAACCTTTCATCATCACCAAAAGCTGACAAGAACCTTAAT
>NZ_CAWUDO010000465.1:0-79 GCF_963920935.1 Nostoc sp. CCY 9925
CAAAAAGCTTTTCCCTTCTGCCTCCTGCCTCCTGCCTCCTGCCTTGTCATAACGACAATTTTCAACACCGACCTACTTA
>NZ_CAWUDO010000466.1:0-79 GCF_963920935.1 Nostoc sp. CCY 9925
GTCATAGCAGTTCGGTTTGGGGCGTGGCATTTAGCCCCGACGGTCAAACCATTGCTTCTGCAAGTGATGACAAGACGGT
>NZ_CAWUDO010000467.1:0-79 GCF_963920935.1 Nostoc sp. CCY 9925
ATTAACCCAGGAATTGCCGCTTCTGAACCGATTTGACCCAGCGCTAATGCGGCACTATAACGCACATCGGATTCTGGGT
>NZ_CAWUDO010000468.1:0-79 GCF_963920935.1 Nostoc sp. CCY 9925
CCGAAGTCGCAAATGTAGTGCCCGAAGTCGCAAATGTAGTGCCCAAAGTCGCAAATGTAGTGCCCAAAGTCGCAAATGT
>NZ_CAWUDO010000469.1:0-78 GCF_963920935.1 Nostoc sp. CCY 9925
CTGCAATCCCTCGACCTCAGCTTCAATCAACTGAGCACTCTGCCAGGGGAAATTGTCCAACTCACCAACCTGCAATCC
>NZ_CAWUDO010000470.1:0-78 GCF_963920935.1 Nostoc sp. CCY 9925
GGATTGCAGGTTGGTGAGTTGGACAATTTCCCCTGGCAGAGTGCTCAGTTGATTGTAGCTGAGGTCGAGGGATTGCAG
>NZ_CAWUDO010000471.1:0-77 GCF_963920935.1 Nostoc sp. CCY 9925
AATGACTAATGACTAATGACTAATGACTAATGACTAATGACTAATGACTAATGACCAATGACTAATGACTAATGACT
>NZ_CAWUDO010000472.1:0-77 GCF_963920935.1 Nostoc sp. CCY 9925
TCGGGGTCATCTTTGAAGTTTTTCGCTAATTCTTGGACTGCTGCACGTCGCACATTTTCGTGCTTATCCTGGGTAGC
>NZ_CAWUDO010000473.1:0-77 GCF_963920935.1 Nostoc sp. CCY 9925
GTTGAAGATTTGCGCCTGTGAGGTTTGCTTGTTGAAGATTTGCGCCTGTGAGGTTTGCTTGTTGAAGATTTGCGCCT
>NZ_CAWUDO010000474.1:0-76 GCF_963920935.1 Nostoc sp. CCY 9925
CCTTTTATCCTCGACGTTGCGCCTTTTATCCTCGACGTTGCACCTTTTATCCTCGACGTTGCACCTTTTATCCTCG
>NZ_CAWUDO010000475.1:0-76 GCF_963920935.1 Nostoc sp. CCY 9925
GACTTGAAAAGCAGCTTTTGTGACTTGAAAAGCAGCTTTTGTGACTTGAAAAGCAACTTTTGTGACTTGAAAAGCA
>NZ_CAWUDO010000476.1:0-76 GCF_963920935.1 Nostoc sp. CCY 9925
GCAGAGTGCTCAGTTGATTGTAGCTGAGGTCGAGGGATTGCAGGTTGGTGAGTTGGACAATTTCCCCTGGCAGAGT
>NZ_CAWUDO010000477.1:0-76 GCF_963920935.1 Nostoc sp. CCY 9925
CTGCCTCCTGCCTTCTGCCTCCTGCCTCCTGCCTTCTGCCTCCTGCCTCCTGCCTCCTGCCTTCTGCCTCCTGCTA
>NZ_CAWUDO010000478.1:0-76 GCF_963920935.1 Nostoc sp. CCY 9925
GTTGGTGTAGTTCCCTTCGGTGGAGTTGGTGAAGTTTGTGGGCTAGGAGTTGGTGTAGTTCCCTTCGGTGGAGTTG
>NZ_CAWUDO010000479.1:0-76 GCF_963920935.1 Nostoc sp. CCY 9925
ACTCTGCCAGGGGAAATTGTCCAACTCACCAACCTGCAATCCCTCGACCTCAGCTTCAATCAACTGAGCACTCTGC
>NZ_CAWUDO010000480.1:0-76 GCF_963920935.1 Nostoc sp. CCY 9925
TGCATCAAAGGTGTAAGGCGATGCATCAAAGGTGTAAGGCGATGCATCAAAGGTGTAAGGCGATGCATCAAAGGTG
>NZ_CAWUDO010000481.1:0-76 GCF_963920935.1 Nostoc sp. CCY 9925
AACAAAGGTGCAGGTCGATGAAACAAAGGTGCAGGTCGATGAAACAAAGGTGCAGGTCGATGAAACAAAGGTGCAG
>NZ_CAWUDO010000482.1:0-76 GCF_963920935.1 Nostoc sp. CCY 9925
GTTCCTGTTCCGCACGTTGGCGTTCCTGTTCCGCACGTTGGCGTTCCTGTTCCGCACGTTGGCGTTCCTGTTCCGC
>NZ_CAWUDO010000483.1:0-75 GCF_963920935.1 Nostoc sp. CCY 9925
TCGTAGTCCCATCTACAATGTCAACTGTGCCATTGAGAACTTGAATTTCTGGAGTGGGAGCAGGTTTGACTGTAC
>NZ_CAWUDO010000484.1:0-74 GCF_963920935.1 Nostoc sp. CCY 9925
ACACACAAGTCTTCTAGAGTTGCGCCACAGGCTTTTGATCCCCCCAACCCCCCTTGGAAAAGGGGGGCAAAAAC
>NZ_CAWUDO010000485.1:0-73 GCF_963920935.1 Nostoc sp. CCY 9925
ACGGAAAGTAAAGTTGCTCAAAAAGCTTTTCCCTTCTGCCTCCTGCCTCCTGCCTCCTGCCTTGTCATAACGA
>NZ_CAWUDO010000486.1:0-73 GCF_963920935.1 Nostoc sp. CCY 9925
GCAATTGAGTTGCATCGTCCTGCAATTGAGTTGCATCGTCCTGCAATTGAGTTGCATCGTCCTGCAATTGAGT
>NZ_CAWUDO010000487.1:0-73 GCF_963920935.1 Nostoc sp. CCY 9925
ACTCAATTGCATCGACCTGCAACTCAATTGCATCGACTCGCAACTCAATTGCATCGACTCGCAACTCAATTGC
>NZ_CAWUDO010000488.1:0-72 GCF_963920935.1 Nostoc sp. CCY 9925
GTCGGTGTTGAAAATTATCGTTATGACAAGGCAGGAGGCAGGAGGCAGGAGGCAGAAGGGAAAAGCTTTTTG
>NZ_CAWUDO010000489.1:0-72 GCF_963920935.1 Nostoc sp. CCY 9925
GCGGCAATTCCTGGGTTAATTAAACTCATAGAACACCCAGAATCCGATGTGCGTTCTCGTGCCGCAGATGCG
>NZ_CAWUDO010000490.1:0-72 GCF_963920935.1 Nostoc sp. CCY 9925
GAGTTGAGCTAGCTGTTTACCAGTAGTGCTGTCCCACACACGGGCTGTCTTGTCAGCACTCGCAGTGACAAT
>NZ_CAWUDO010000491.1:0-71 GCF_963920935.1 Nostoc sp. CCY 9925
CTTTGTTGCATCGGCTTGCACCTTTGTTGCATCGGCTTGCACCTTTGTTGCATCGGCTTGCACCTTTGTTG
>NZ_CAWUDO010000492.1:0-71 GCF_963920935.1 Nostoc sp. CCY 9925
GCACCTTTGATGCATCGACCTGCACCTTTGATGCATCGACCTGCACCTTTGATGCATCGACCTGCACCTTT
>NZ_CAWUDO010000493.1:0-70 GCF_963920935.1 Nostoc sp. CCY 9925
GTCGAAGGGTCAAGGCTGAGCGGAGTCGAAGGGTCAAGGCTGAGCGGAGTCGAAGGGTCAAGGCTGAGCG
>NZ_CAWUDO010000494.1:0-70 GCF_963920935.1 Nostoc sp. CCY 9925
CTCTGAGGTTCATTCACGAAGCTCTGAGGTTCATTTACAAAGCTCTGAGGTTCATTTACAAAGCTCTGAG
>NZ_CAWUDO010000495.1:0-70 GCF_963920935.1 Nostoc sp. CCY 9925
GACGAAGCTCAGAGGTTCATCGACGAAGCTCAGAGGTTCATCGACGAAGCTCAGAGGTTCATCGACGAAG
>NZ_CAWUDO010000496.1:0-69 GCF_963920935.1 Nostoc sp. CCY 9925
GCATCGACCTGCACCTTTGTTGCATCGACCTGCACCTTTGTTGCATCGACCTGCAAAAATTAACCCACC
>NZ_CAWUDO010000497.1:0-69 GCF_963920935.1 Nostoc sp. CCY 9925
GAGTATTTGAACTAGATGAATCCACCTTTTATCTCCGTTAACGAGTATTTGAACTAGATGAATCCACCT
>NZ_CAWUDO010000498.1:0-69 GCF_963920935.1 Nostoc sp. CCY 9925
ACATTTGCGACTTTGGGCACTACATTTGCGACTTTGG
Organism: Nostoc sp. CCY 9925; assembly: GCF_963920935.1. NCBI lineage: Bacteria > Bacillati > Cyanobacteriota > Cyanophyceae > Nostocales > Nostocaceae > Nostoc > Nostoc sp. CCY 9925. Next base: position 38 of record NZ_CAWUDO010000498.1, read on the forward strand.
GCACTACATTTGCGACTTTGGGCACTACATTT
>NZ_CAWUDO010000499.1:0-69 GCF_963920935.1 Nostoc sp. CCY 9925
GAGTATTTGAACTGGATGAATCCACCTTTTATCTCCGTTAACGAGTATTTGAACTAGATGAATCCACCT
>NZ_CAWUDO010000500.1:0-69 GCF_963920935.1 Nostoc sp. CCY 9925
AGGCAATAGGCAATAGGCAATAGGCAATAGTGAAGAAGGGTATTAGAAGTGTACGGATTTTTTTCAGAA
>NZ_CAWUDO010000501.1:0-69 GCF_963920935.1 Nostoc sp. CCY 9925
TGCCATTGCATCGGGTGACAATGCCATTGCATCGGGTGACAATGCCATTGCATCGGGTGACAATGCCAT
>NZ_CAWUDO010000502.1:0-69 GCF_963920935.1 Nostoc sp. CCY 9925
TTACCTCCTGCCTCCTGCCTTCTGCCTCCTGCCTTCTGCCTCCTGCCTCCTGCCTTCTGCCTCCTGCCT
>NZ_CAWUDO010000503.1:0-69 GCF_963920935.1 Nostoc sp. CCY 9925
CAATTGCATCGACTCGCAACTCAATTGCATCGACTCGCAACTCAATTGCATCGACCTGCAACTCAATTG
>NZ_CAWUDO010000504.1:0-69 GCF_963920935.1 Nostoc sp. CCY 9925
GAGTATTTGAACTAGATGAATCCACCTTTTATCTCCGTTAACGAGTATTTGAACTGGATGAATCCACCT
>NZ_CAWUDO010000505.1:0-69 GCF_963920935.1 Nostoc sp. CCY 9925
GTCCTTTGAGTTCGGCTAGCTGTTTACCAGTAGTGCTGTCCCACACACGGGCTGTGTTGTCTAAACTTG
>NZ_CAWUDO010000506.1:0-69 GCF_963920935.1 Nostoc sp. CCY 9925
CTGAGGTTCGTCGCTGAATATCTGAGGTTCGTCGCTGAATATCTGAGGTTCGTCGTTGAATATCTGAGG
>NZ_CAWUDO010000507.1:0-68 GCF_963920935.1 Nostoc sp. CCY 9925
TGACAAGACGGTGAAGCTGTGGAATCGCAACGGGCAAGTCTTACAAACTCTCACTGGTCATAGCAGTT
>NZ_CAWUDO010000508.1:0-68 GCF_963920935.1 Nostoc sp. CCY 9925
AGCAGAAGGCAGAAGGCAGGAGGCAGGAGGCAGGAGGTAAAAGTATTACTATTCCCAATACTGCTCGC
>NZ_CAWUDO010000509.1:0-68 GCF_963920935.1 Nostoc sp. CCY 9925
CAATTGAGTTGCGAGTCGATGCAATTGAGTTGCGAGTCGATGCAATTGAGTTGCGAGTCGATGCAATT
>NZ_CAWUDO010000510.1:0-68 GCF_963920935.1 Nostoc sp. CCY 9925
GAATTAGCTCTTGCTGATTACAACAAAGCCATTGCGATTAATCCTCAAGATGCTGATGCTTACATTAA
>NZ_CAWUDO010000511.1:0-68 GCF_963920935.1 Nostoc sp. CCY 9925
GTTGTCAGAACTTGCAGAGGCAATGGTTTGACCGTCGGGGCTAAATGCCACGCCCCAAACCGAACTGC
>NZ_CAWUDO010000512.1:0-67 GCF_963920935.1 Nostoc sp. CCY 9925
TAGACTTGTCCGAAAATTTATAAGCCAGTCTGTGCAAACCTTTGAGAGTCCGCTTTGATATCTTCAT
>NZ_CAWUDO010000513.1:0-67 GCF_963920935.1 Nostoc sp. CCY 9925
ATCGGTTCAGAAGCGGCAATTCCTGGGTTAATTAAACTCATAGAACACCCAGAATCCGATGTGCGTT
>NZ_CAWUDO010000514.1:0-67 GCF_963920935.1 Nostoc sp. CCY 9925
ATCGGTTCAGAAGCGGCAATTCCTGGGTTAATTAAACTCATAGAAGACCCAGAATACTCTGTGCGTT
>NZ_CAWUDO010000515.1:0-67 GCF_963920935.1 Nostoc sp. CCY 9925
GCTCACCAACCGGGTAAAGGTTAAAGGTTTTTTCTTTCCCCCTTTCCCCTTCCCCCTTTCCCCTTCC
>NZ_CAWUDO010000516.1:0-66 GCF_963920935.1 Nostoc sp. CCY 9925
GCGGCAATTCCTGGGTTAATTAAACTCATAGAAGACCCAGAATCCGATGTGCGTTCTCGTGCCGCA
>NZ_CAWUDO010000517.1:0-66 GCF_963920935.1 Nostoc sp. CCY 9925
CTGCACCTTTATTGCATCGACCTGCACCTTTGTTGCATCGACCTGCACCTTTGTTGCATCGACCTG
>NZ_CAWUDO010000518.1:0-65 GCF_963920935.1 Nostoc sp. CCY 9925
GCGGCACGATAACGCACAGAGTATTCTGGGTCTTCTATGAGTTTAATTAACCCAGGAATTGCCGC
>NZ_CAWUDO010000519.1:0-64 GCF_963920935.1 Nostoc sp. CCY 9925
GATTTGGTATCGGGGTCATCTTTGAAGTTTTTCGCTAATTCTTGGACTGCTGCACGTCGCACAT